>NZ_AP014583.1:232500-532500 GCF_000828715.1 Winogradskyella sp. PG-2
TCCCAAACAAAAAGAACTTACTGAATATCTCCACTTATTAGAGGAAGCAAAAAAGCGAGATCATAGAAAACTTGGTAAAGAACTTGAACTATTTACTTTTTCTCAAAAAGTAGGGCAAGGTTTACCGTTATGGCTACCTAAAGGAGCAGCTTTACGAGAACGCTTAGAAAATTTCCTTAAAGCTGCCCAAAAGAAGGCTGGTTATGAAATGGTTGTAACACCTCATATTGGCAATAAAGATCTATATGTCACTTCTGGCCACTTTGCTAAATATGGTGAAGACAGTTTTCAACCTATTAATACCCCAGCTGAAGGTGAAGAGTTTTTACTTAAACCTATGAATTGCCCACATCATTGTGAAATATATAATAGTAAACCTTTTTCATATAAAGATTTACCAAAACGTTTTGCAGAATTTGGTACAGTATATAGATATGAACAAAGTGGTGAACTTCATGGTTTAACACGTGTAAGAGGGTTTACTCAGGATGACGCACATATTTTTTGTACGCCAGATCAATTAGATGCAGAATTTAAAGAAGTTATTGATTTAGTCTTATATGTATTTGGCTCATTAGGTTTTGAAGATTTTAAGGCACAAGTATCATTAAGAGACCCTGAAAAACCAGAAAAGTATATAGGTAGTGATGAAAACTGGGATAAAGCAGAGCAAGCTATCTTAAATGCTGCAATTGACAAAGGTTTAAATTATGTTGTAGAAACAGGAGAAGCTGCTTTTTATGGACCAAAGTTAGATTTTATGGTAAATGATGCTCTTGGACGACAATGGCAATTGGGCACAATACAAGTAGATTACAATTTACCAGAGCGTTTTGATTTAACTTATAAAGGTAGTGATAATGAAATGCATAGACCTGTTATGATTCATCGTGCACCCTTTGGTAGTTTAGAACGTTTTGTAGCGATTTTACTAGAACACACGGGCGGAAACTTCCCACTTTGGTTAATGCCAGAACAAGCAATTATTATCTCGATTAGTGAGAAATATGAAAAATACGCGGAAAAAGTTTTAAATTTGATGGAAAATGACGAAATTCGCGCCCTTGCAGACAATAGAAATGAAACTGTAGGTAAGAAAATTCGTGAAGCAGAAATGCAAAAGTTCCCGTTTATGATTATCCTTGGTGAGCAAGAAGAAAAAGATAATACAATAACTGTACGTCAACATGGTGGTGAAGATCTTGGCACAATTACTGTAAATGAATTTATAAATATTGTAAAAGATAGAGTAAATAAAAGCCTAAAAACTTTTAAATAAATAACGTTTAATTTAAATATATAAGTCATAGCAATACGTAGAAGAAGGAATTTTAATAGACGTGTGGTCAAAGAAGATCAACACAATATTAATTCTAAAATTAGAGCTGAAGAAGTTCGACTTGTTGGAGATAATGTTGAAATTGGTGTATATCCTACTAAACAAGCTCTAAACATCGCCGATGAACAAGGTTTAGATCTTGTTGAGATTTCGCCAAATGCGAAACCGCCCGTTTGTAAAGTAATGGATTATAAAAAATTCCTTTACGAACAAAAGAAAAGAGATAAAGCTTTGAAATCTAAAGCTACCAAAGTTGTAGTTAAAGAAATTCGGTTTGGACCTAATACGGATGACCATGACTATGAATTTAAGAAAAAACATGCCGTTAAGTTCTTAAAAGATGGAGCAAAGCTCAAAGCTTTTGTATTTTTTAAAGGACGATCCATTGTCTTTAAAGAGCAAGGTCAAATTTTATTATTAAGATTAGCTCAAGATCTTGAAGAATATGGCAAGGTAGAACAAATGCCAAAGTTAGAAGGTAAGCGAATGATTATGTTCATCGCACCAAAAAAGAAATAAAAGAGCTGTTGATTCAGCAAAACGATAATAAGCGAAACGTAATTAAAAATAGGAGAAAATGCCTAAAATGAAAACAAAATCGAGTGCTAAGAAACGTTTCAAACTAACTGGCACTGGTAAGATTAAAAGAAAGCATGCTTTTAAGAGTCATATATTGACAAAAAAATCTAAAAAGCGTAAGCTTAAGTTAACTCACGATGGTTTAGTACATAAATCAGATGAGGATAACATTAAAACAATGTTACGTTTAAAGTAATACAGTTTTAATAGGTTAAAACAATTTATAAACCCTGGAGTTAGGCAAAATTATTTAGCAAGTACCAAAATTTGGTCGCCTACTACAAAAAACAATTAAAGAAATGCCAAGATCAGTAAATTCAGTTGCAAAAAGAGCTAGAAGAAAAAAAGTTCTTAAGCAAGCAAAAGGTTACTTCGGAAGACGTAAAAACGTTTGGACAGTAGCAAAGAATGCGGTTGACAAAGCGATGCAATATTCGTACAGAGACCGTAGAAATAAAAAGAGAACATTCCGTGCGTTATGGATTATGCGTATTAATGCAGGTGCAAGACAACATGGAATGAGCTATTCAAAGTTCATGGGAAAATTAAAAGCCAATAAAATCGAATTGAATCGTAAGGTTCTTGCAGATTTAGCTATGAATCACCCAGAAGCTTTTGAAGCTATAGTTAACAAAGTAAAATAAGGCTTTTAGCCAAATTAATAACAACATTTCGCTTAATAAATCCGATTCATTAGAATCGGATTTTTTGTTATTCATAGTTTATATTATAATGCGTAAACTTCAACTGTATCTTTCTTTCCTTTAAGCGCAATACCATTAGACAATAATTGGTAATGAGTTTCAGAAATACTCAGATTATTAAGCACACTTTTTGACACTAAAAGAGATTTATTATAGGTATTACATAACTTTTGTAATCTCGCTGCAGTATTAATGACATCTCCATGATAAGCTATTTCTTTTTTTACATAACGAACTTCAGTTACCATTATTTTCCCACAATGTATACCAGCTTTAAACTCTGGTTTATGATTGTATTTTTTAGCATAGTAATCCTCTCTTTTGTTTAATCTCTTTTCAAAAGCGAAAAACATACTAATACAATTATTATTTTTGAAGCCTTTTTTTGGCAACCAACTCAACACGGCTTCATCACCAACATATTGATAAACTTCTGCTTCAAACCTACTAAGGATCCTATTTAAATCTATAAAACAATCTTGAATGAATTTACTATACTCAATATGCCCTAACTTCTCCGCAATTTTAGTCGAATCTTTTAGATCTAAAAACATTAAGATTCTTTCCTCTTCTTGAGGTTTTCTATATTTTCCAATAAGAACATTAATAAAAATACCTCTTCCAAATTTGTCATTAGCAATCCTTATCAAAGAGAAAACAATAGAACTTGTAATAGAGTAAATAACCGTGGTCCAAAAGAATGGATCTCTTCTCCACCAACCTCTTTCATTTGGCAAATCTATATCTATCTGCTCTTCGACTAATAAAGATATGGTACTCAGTAAGACTATAATTAAAACAAAATAAATTATAGATTTTACAAGTATACTAATTCCTAAAGCAAGTCTTTTACTAATAAAAATATCAAATAAAAACTCAATGATAGCATATACAAGACCCAATAAAAAACCAACTATTATAGCAAACTCATAGTAGGCTCTAATAGGCAAGTTTAAAACATCATCTGAAAAAAGACTTAACTCTTCTTCAATACCATTATATCTTATAAGGGAAAAAAGAAAAAAAGCAATTACCCAAAATATAATTGATGTAAATACTAATTCTAATAATACTTTTAATCTTATGTTCATTGACAAGAATCAAGTTTTCTGCTTTTTCTTTTTAGCAGCAGGAAATAAAACATTATTCAAAATCAAACGATAACCCGGTGAAGTTGGGTGTAAATCTAATTCTGTTTTCGGATCTCCAACTCTATGAGTATAATCTTCTGGGTCGTGACCACCATAAAAGGTGAAGAAGCCTTTTCCTTTTATACCATGAATGTATTTAGCTTCACCATTAGTTCTATTTTCTCCCATAACTAATACATTCGACTTTATTTGATCTCTAGAAAAAGACGTTGTTTGCCCCATAAAACCTTTAACTAAAGCTGTATGATTTTGGGTTAACATCGTAGGGATTGGATCCCATTTTGCAGAATACTCCATCAATGAAAAATAATCTGTAGTATATGGTATCTGACGTTTCCGAGTCATATCTATCGAAGAGAATTCATAAACATTTGGGCTTCGTTCTAATACATAATCTTTAAAAGCAAATGTATTAGTGAAATCTATTTTATTTTGGTAACCTGGGTCACTTCCATCTCCATCAAACATAGGCTCACAGATATCTACATTCTCTGCAGAAAGTGCAATATCAAAACTATCCGTCGCAGAACACATTGCAAACATAAAACCACCACCAACTACATAATCTCTTATTTTAAGTGCTACATCTAATTTAGCGTCAGAAACTTTACTATAGCCAAGACGATTTGCCAATTCTTCAGCATTTTTCTTTTCTTCAATATACCAAGCTGCAGAACGATATGATCTATAAAACTTACCATATTGACCCGTAAAATCCTCGTGATGTAAATGTAACCAATCATATAAGAGCAATTCGTCTTTTAAGACCTCTTCATCATAAATAGTTTCATAAGGAATTTCAGCATATGTCAATACCATTGTTACAGCATCATCCCAAGGCTGTTTCCCATAAGGTGTATATACTGCAATTTTTGGTGCTTTTTCTAAAACTACGGCTTCTTGATTTACTGCAGGGCTGGCAATATCTTCTAAGATTTTAGTGGCTTTAGAATCTGAGATAACCTCAAAACTAACCCCTCTAATTTGACATTCACGTTGAATGATTTCTGCGTCTGGTAATAAGAATGAACCACCTCTATAGTTGAGTAACCATTTAACTTTAAGTTCGCGTTCTAGTGTCCAATAGGTTACACCATATGCTTTCAAATGATTCTCTTGAGTCTCAGCATCCATAGGAATAAGTATGTAAGATGCATATGAATTTACACTCAAGAAAAGCGTAATTATAATTAATGCAATTTTTTTCAAGTTCATAGATTTAGAACTAAATATAATTAAATTTTAACCTAACATCATCTATTTTATAATTCTTTTAAGTTATTATTCTATTGAACTTATACTTATAAAGTTTGTATCTTGTATAGCTGTATTCATTATAAGTTAATATCTAAGTACTTTCTTGATTAGTGTGAATAGAAAATTCAAAATATTAGTTTTTAGCATTATTTCAGTGTTCATATCATGTGAAAATGAGCCTTATGAAGGTCCTTTAGATTTCAATACTCAAATTTCTTGTGAAGAGGCAAATGAAAATTTAACATTAGCTGAATCTAATTTTGATGATGTTAATGCAGCTAATTACAATTTATACTGTCAAGAATATAGAGACGCATTAGAAGACTATATCTCGGCTTGTCCAGATGATAATAGTGAAATTTCAATGCTTTTAGATAACTTAGGGGATTGTGAACTTTCCTCTTATTTTCAGGTTGATTTTGATGGCTCAACTTTTTTTGCTGACTCTGCTGAGGCAAGCATAGAGCAAGGTCAAATATCTATAAAAGGTATACGAGGCACAAATGAGGAAACCGTAGAACTAATAGTAAATGCTACAAGTCAAGGAACTTATAGTTTGGGAGTTTCTGCAAATAATAACCAACTAAATATTGGGCTGTATTCACCAGATAGTAATAGTTTAAACGCTTGGCAGTCTGTTAATCCTTCTAACGAGGCACAAGGAGAAATTACTATTACTAAAATTGATTATTTTAACTCCGTTATTTCTGGAACTTTTAATTTTACAGCTTATGATGAAGTTAATGGTACTAAGGAGTTTAGTAATGGCATATTCGAAAACATTCTTTTTACAAAAGCTAATGACTTTTTTGCTAAAGTGGATGGAGTTGAATTTGTAGATGTTCAAATTGTACCAGGTATTAATAATTTTGGATGGATAGGACTTCTTGCGAGAGATCAACAGAATGAAGAAATATTCATATCCGTAAGATATAATGCAACTCCTGGAACATACAGTTTAAGTCAAGATTCTTCATTTACAGGTTTTGATTATTCGCCAAGCTTTCAAGATTTTCATTACGGAGATGGTTCAGTAACTGTATTAATACATAATCCAGAAACTAATTTTCTAATGGGCACATTTAGTTGCACTGCATTGCCTGAGCTTGATGGAGTTGGTACTTATGAAATTACTGAAGGCCGTTTTTGTGTTACCTATCTTGATGGTTCTTTTATAGAGGACTAGAGTTTACTAGGCCGTGTTTCTTTTCCAGATAATAAACTTGCTATAATTTTTGTACTCGGAAATTGCTCTAAAATAATTTTAATGAATACTGTAATTGGTATAGCCATAATTAAGCCTGGAATTCCCCATAGAAAGCCCCAAAACATGAGCATCACTAATACAGCAATAACATTTATAGAAAAAGATTTACCCATAAAAATTGGTTCTAAAATTGCTCCAAATGTTACTTGAACTAAAGTAATAGCTAACATAAAAAAGAAGAGTGTACTTGTTGGATCAAACTCAACAAACGCAAAAATAGATAACAATATTACAGATATAAAAGAGCCTACCATTTGCACAAAGTTTATAGCAAAAGCAAATAATCCCCAAAAAATTGGAAAACTTACATCAAAGAACACACACATTAAACCAGTAAAAATGCCAGTTAATGCACTCACTAAGAACTTAACCTTAATGAACTTAATTAGATCCTTTTCAATCTTCAAAAAGGTTTTTACAGACGTATGTTTTCGTTTAAGCAAAGTGTTATTTAAAAGTTTCTGAACATTTATAGATTCTGCCAACCATAGCACAACAAAAAACACTGTCATTAGTAAGCTTGTTAAAAATGAATTCAAAAAACCTAATGTTGTTCCTAAATTTTCTTTTTCAAAAAACTGTCCAATGAAGTTCTTATCCTGTTCAAATACAATACCAAAACTATCATGAAGATACACTTTAAGATCTGCTAATTTCACTTCAGCTTTTGATAAAAATTCGGTGTTATTTGCTAAAATTTGTTTACTAGATAATTGAATTAATTCAAAACCAATTTTTAAACCTCCTGCTACTAAAAGAAGTACAATAATTATGCTTACAAATTTTGGTACTTTACGTCTTCCCAACCAGCGCATTATTGGTAGAAATAGTAATGCTATAAACATTGAAAATATTAATGGAATAAATATAAAGGATAATATTTTAAGTAAATAAAAAACAAGAGGTACTACTATAATTAACAGTAGGACATTAGTTGTACGTCTTTGATCTAACATGAGGCAAATTTCTTTTTAATAGCAGAAAGTAAAGATAAGTCAAAAAACCGCTTTTAAAACCTTAAAATGCTGTTAAAAAGGAACCCCATCATCCTCAGGTCCATCAAAAGCATCAGATGGAGATGGGAAATTATCTGGCTTAAACGTATCATCGTTTGCAGCCGCATTCATTTTTGAATGGAACTCGCCAAAAGGAGTATCAAAATCATCTAGATTATCAAATTTACCTAAATGACCAATAAACTTTAATCTTATATTCTCCAATCCACCATTTCTGTGTTTAGCAACTATAAATTCACCTTGACCTTCAGTAGGAGAACGTTCTTCATCATCCCATTCGTCAATCTTGTAATACTCAGGTCTATAGATAAACGATACAATATCTGCATCTTGCTCAATTGCTCCAGATTCACGTAAATCTGATAATAAAGGACGTTTACTTCCTCCACGGGTTTCCACAGCACGAGATAACTGAGATAAAGCAATTACAGGAATACTCAATTCTTTCGCCAAAGCCTTAAGGTTACGAGAAATTGTAGAAATCTCCTGTTCACGATTACCTCCTTTTTGACTTCCACCTGCAGTCATTAATTGCAAATAATCAATCATTATCATCTTAATCCCATATTGAGAGGCTAAACGACGAGCTTTTGCTCTTAAATCGAAAATTGAAAGCGATGGTGTATCATCGATAAATAAAGGTGCTTTTTCTAAAGTTTTCACCTTTACATTAAGCTGCTCCCATTCATGTTTTTCAAGCTTACCAGTTCTTAATTTTTCTGAAGACAATCCGGTTTCACTAGAAATTAAACGTGTAATTAACTGTACGGAAGACATTTCTAAAGAAAAGAATGCTACAGGAATATTACTATTTACGGCAACATTACGAGCCATAGTAAGCGTAAATGCAGTTTTACCCATACCTGGTCGAGCAGCCACAATAATTAAATCAGATGGTTGCCAACCAGATGTTAACTTATCGAGTTTATCAAATCCAGAGGGAATTCCACTCATACCCTCTTTATTCGAAATTTCTTCAATCTTTTTCTTAGCTTGTATGACTAAACTTTGTGCCGTTTCTGTAGATTTCTTGACGTTTCCTTGAGTTACTTCATACAATTTCGCTTCTGCATTATCTAACAGGTCAAAAACATCTTTTGTTTCATCATAAGCCTCTTCAATAATTTCACTCGAAATTTTTATCAAACTACGTTGAATATATTTCTGAAGAATAATACGTGCATGAAACTCAATGTGCGCTGAAGAAGATACACGTTGTGTTAAAGAAATGAGGTAAAAATCACCACCAATTAAATCTAATTTTTCATCCTTCTTAAGCTGGCTAGAAACCGTTAATAAGTCAACAGGTTCACTGTTTTCAAATAATTTAAAAATGGCTTCAAAAATGTGTTTATGAGCTTCTTTATAGAAAGCTTCGGCACTCAAAATATCAATAACCTCATCAACCCCTTTCTTATCAATCATCATTGCACCCAATACAACTTCCTCTAAATCAATTGCTTGAGGTGGTATTTTACCTTTTTCTAAATTAATAATTGTGCTTTTATCGACTTTATAGCCTTGTATAGGGTTGGGTTGTTTCATAAGTAACAAAAATAACTAAATACATCGACGAACTGCATAAGTGCTGTTTAGCAATCTCAACAGATCGTTAACAATTTAACTGTTAATAACTAAAATATATTGTTAATAGCGCCAAAAAAAACCGAAGCATAAACTTCAGTTTTTTTTGTTGCCTATGTTTAGTGGATTTAGTCTTTATAGACTCCCATTTGATCATATTTTTCCATACGCTGATTCACTAAATCTTTTGGTGATAAGTTTTTAAGTGCATCATAAGACTTTACAATAGCATCCCTTACAGCCGAAAATGCCTTTTCTCTATCTCTGTGCGCTCCACCAATAGGTTCTTTTATAATTTGATCCACAAGTTTCATGCGCTTCATATCCTTAGCTGTTAACTTTAATGCTTCAGCTGCCTGTTCTTTATATTCCCAACTTCTCCACAAAATTGAAGAACAAGACTCTGGTGAGATAACAGAATACCATGTATTTTCTAACATCATAACTTTATCACCAACACCAATTCCTAAGGCTCCACCTGAAGCTCCTTCACCAATAATAACAGTTATAATTGGCACTTTTAAACGTGCCATTTCTAAAATATTTCTTGCTATTGCTTCACCTTGACCACGCTCTTCAGCTTCTAAACCAGGATAAGCGCCTGGTGTATCTATTAAAGTTACTACAGGTATCCCAAATTTTTCAGCAGATTTCATTAAACGTAAAGCTTTACGATAACCTTCTGGGTTAGACATACCGAAATTACGATACTGTCTAGTTTTAGTATTAAATCCCTTTTGCTGACCTATAAACATATAAGATTGATCATCAATTTTTCCTAAACCGCCAATCATTGCTTTATCATCTTTAACATTTCTGTCTCCATGCAATTCTAAAAAAGAATCACCACTCAGCGCTTTAATATGATCTAATGTATATGGTCTGTTTGGATGACGAGACAACTGAACGCGTTGCCAAGCTGTTAAATTTTTATATATATCTTTTTTAGCTTCAGCTAATTTCTTTTCTATCTGCTTACAAGTTTCAGTGACATCAACATCACTTTCTTTTCCTATAATCTGACATTTATCTAGTTGATCTTCTAGTTCTTTTATGGGTAATTCAAACTCTAAATATTCCATACAATTTGAAGTTATTTTTTGTTTAGTTAGTTAGTTAGTTGGCTACAAATATAAAAACTTTAATCGGTAATATTAGTTGTTTTGCTTTTTCGTCTCTTATAGTTTTTGAATATAGCATCAAATAAAACAGTGACTAAAACAAGACATGCACCTATATAAAACTGAGGTGACATTTTCTCGGTCTCTGGAAATAAAACTAAAGCGATTGCTATGCCATAAATTGGCTCTAAATTATAGCTTAAAATTACAGTAAAAGGACTTATATAACGCATCACTTCAACTGCACCTATAAAAGCATAAGCTGTACAAACTGATGCTAAAATAAAAATGTAAATCCAATCAGAATTAGACAATGAAAAAAATTCTGCATTAAATGTGTTCCCAGCTGCTAGAATAAATATAGTTAAGAATACAACACCACTTATAAATTCATAAAATGAAATAACTGTAGCATTATAACGCTCTATAAATCGTCCATTAATAACAGCGAATAAAGTTGAAAATAAAGCGGATAGTAATCCCAAAATAATTCCATTTATATAACCCATTTCACTGCTCGTAATTAAAACAACACCAACTATTACTATAATACCAAAGAGGATTTCATAAGCTAGTATACGTCGTTTAAAAAAAATAGGCTCTATAAAGGAAGCGAAAAACGCTCCGGACGAAAACATGGCTAATGCAATAGATACATTAGCTTGGTTTATAGCTTCAAAAAAAGTAATCCAATGTAAGGCTATAATAATACCTGCAGCTGAAAATTGCCAAAAACTCTTCTTGGTAACTTTTATATTCAGTTTTATAATTTTAATGTAAATAAACATTAAAATACCAGCAATAGCCATTCTATACCAAACCAATTCTAATGAACCTATAGTTATAAGTTCTCCGAGAATGGCTGTAAAACCAGCAATAAAGACAAGTAGATGTAAATGTAAGTAATGCTTAAGTTTAGCGTTTGGCATTTTGTAGAAGATATACTGCTAAAATACCAAATATTACATTAGGAAACCATACAGCTATAATAGGATTAAAGTTAGATTGCTCAGCCATAACTCCAAAAATTTTATCAAAGAAGACATAAATCATGGCAATTGCAATACCAACAGCTAGATTTGCTCCCATACCACCTCGACGTTTAACCGATGATACAGCAACTGCAATAATGGTAAGAATAAATATTGAAACTGGCAAACTCCATTTCTTCAACTTTACAACTTCATATCTTCCTATATTAGGTGAACCTCTTCGTCTCTCTGCTTCAATAAATTTTAAAAGGTCTCCATAAGATTTGGTTTCAGCTGCATATTCAAGAGGTGTTAAATCTTCGAGTTCAAAAGGAAATTTTATATTAAGATTTCTTTTTGTCTCAACAGTTTCGGTACTATTTTCAAAAGAACGCTTTATATAATTTCTCAATCTATAACTAGAATCTTCTTCAACATATCTTATATTATCAGCAAATATTTTGTATTGAAGTTCATTGCCTTCAAAATGCTCATAAGTAAAATTCATGCCTACTTTTCTATCTGGTATATAGTTGCTTACATAGATATAATCGTAATCATTAATTTGTTGGTAAACATGTAGAGTTTGTTGAATTTTTTTATTCTTCTTTAGATATTTAAATTTAAACTCATTAAATCCTTGACTCGCAATTGGCGCTAAATACATACCCAAAAACAAAGCGAATCCTGCTACAATAGTTGCACCTATTAAATAAGGACGTAAAAATCTAGAAAACGAAACACCAGAACTTAAAAAAGCTACAATCTCAGTATTGTTAGCTAGCTTTGACGTAAACCATATTACAGAGAGAAATAAAAATAAAGGAAATAATAAATTGGCGAAGTATACCGTAAAATCTACATAATACATTGCAGTCTCATCAAAAGGAGCTTTATTTTCCAAAATCTTACCTACTTTCTCTGATAGATCTACGGTTATACCAATAGGTATAAATAGTAGTAACATCATTAGAAATGTAAATAAATACCGCTTCAATATGTACCAATCGAGTATTTTCACTTATTACAACCTCTTATCCATTTGTTTTACCATTTTATCTTTCCAAACACCAAAATCACCTTCAATAATATGTTTTCGGGCTTCTCTAGTCAACCACAAATAGAATCCTAAATTATGTATGGTTGCAATTTGTTTTCCTAATAACTCATTAACGGTGAATAAATGTCTTAAATAGGCTTTACTATATTCCGTATCAACAAATGTTATTCCCATTTCATCAATTGGAGAAAAGTCATCTGCCCACTTTAAATTTTTAATATTTATACTACCATGAGCAGTAAACAGCATTCCATTTCTTGCATTACGAGTAGGCATCACACAGTCAAACATATCCACTCCCAACGCAATATTTTCTAATATATTGATTGGAGTCCCAACTCCCATTAGGTAACGCGGTTTATCTTCGGGTAGAATACTACAAACAACATCAGTCATTGCATACATTTCTTCGGCAGGTTCACCAACTGAGAGTCCACCTATAGCATTTCCTTCTGCGCCTGCATTTGCAATATATTCAGCAGATTGTTTCCTTAAATCTTTATATGTACTTCCTTGTACAATCGGGAAAAACGTCTGTTCATAATCGTATTTTAAAGGTGTTTTCTTTAAATGTGTAAGGCAACGTTCTAGCCAACGATGTGTCATGTGCATAGAACGCTTTGCATAATTATAATCACAAGGATAAGGAGTACACTCATCAAATGCCATTATGATATCTGCACCTATACTTCTTTGCACCTCCATTACATTCTCTGGTGTAAAAACGTGATAGCTTCCATCGATATGCGACTTAAACTTTACTCCTTCTTCTTTTATTTTTCGATTGGCAGATAATGAATAAACCTGATAACCTCCTGAATCAGTAAGAATATTACGATCCCAATTCATAAATTTATGAAGTCCACCTGCTTTTTCAAGAATTGGTGTTTGTGGTCTTAAATATAAATGATAAGTATTCCCTAAAATAATATCTGGATTGATATCATTTTTTAATTCTCTCTGATGCACACCTTTAACAGATGCAACAGTACCAACTGGCATAAAAATAGGAGTCTCAATTACACCATGATCTGTAGTAATTGATCCCGCTCTGGCTTTGGTAGCTTTATCGTTTGCTAATCTCTGAAATTTCATTAATTGTAAGTCTGGTGGCAAATATAATTAACTCCATGTCATTCAATCTTAATTAAAAATAAAAATTGTTAGCAAATCCATAAAATCGTTAATAAGTGACTGCTTTCAACTTTTGAAAGGCTTATGTAAAAGGCTATTTTTGTGGCTTAAATTATAAGCAACATAACATGCCAAACATTCAAGAATTAGAAGATTTAACAACTCAAGTTCGTAGAGATATTTTACGAATGGTACATAAAGTCAATTCTGGTCATCCAGGAGGCTCCTTAGGCTGTGCCGAATTTTTTGTTTCACTGTACCAAGAGATCATGGATAGAAATGATGGTTTTGATATGGACGGAAAAGGTGAGGATTTATTTTTCCTTTCTAACGGTCATATCTCACCTGTCTATTATAGTGTACTGGCAAGGTCTGGTTATTTCTCTGTAGATGAATTAAACACCTTTAGATTAATAGATTCGCGTTTACAAGGACATCCAACAACCCATGAAGGATTACCAGGAATAAGAATTGCTTCAGGTTCATTAGGGCAAGGTATGTCAGTTGCTATAGGCGCAGCACAAGCAAAGAAACTTAATAACGATAAGCACTTAGTTTATAGTCTACATGGTGATGGTGAATTACAAGAGGGCCAAAATTGGGAAGCTATTATGTATGCCTCTGCAAAAAGAGTAGATAACCTTATCGCTACAGTTGATTTAAATGGGAAGCAGATAGATGGAGCTACAGATGATGTTTTACCAATGGGTAGCATTAAAGCTAAGTTTGAAGCTTTTGGTTGGACTGTTCTTGAAATTGAAGAAGGTAATAACTTAGAGGCTGTTTTAAATGGTTTAAAAGAAGCAAAATCATTAACAGGTAATGGAAAACCTATTTGTGTTTTGCTAAAAACTGTAATGGGTAATGGTATTGATTTTATGATGCATACACATGCATGGCATGGTAAAGCACCAAACGATGAACAATTAGCTATAGGATTAGCTCAAAATGCTGAAACTTTAGGAGATTATTAATATGAATAAAATACTAACGTACTTATTAATATTTTGTATAGGTCTCTGCTATTCTCAAGAAAAAAATATTACTATTGATTATACTGTAGATTATCTTGTTCCAAAGAAGAACAAAACTGAAGTTGATACTATTACTATTGGGTTTGACAAAGATGGTAGATACTTATGGACCGATAGCGAATATCTTGCAAAAGATTTAGGGCGTTCTATGTTTAGAGGAAAAGAAGAACTTTTAAAAGATGCTGAAATAGGGATAATTTTAGATACTGAAAAGTTGAAAATCACTTTATTCTTTAGTTCTGGCGACAATGAAATTTATATGAACGTAGCCTTAGACGCTATAGTGCCTATTCGTAATTCTAATAAACCAAGTGAAACGTTTGAACTACAATCTGAAACCACAGGAGATACAATTAAAGTATTAGATCGTGAGACAGAGATGTACATTCTATTTCCTAGCAACAAGCCAGATGATAGCGTATATGTTGGAGTTGATAAAGAACTAAAAGTTGATAACACTAAGTTATTTGATAATTTTCTTTCATTCTTTTTTGCTGCAGAGGAAAACTCAGAAATGAAAGCACTTAATTTTCCAAACGGACTTATACTCAATATTTCTGATGATGGGAAAACCATTATTGAAGCACATAAAATAAATACCAATACTAAAACAATTACTCTTAACCATAGTTACAAAATAACAGAATGAAAACATACACTTACACAGAAAAAAAAGATACAAGAAGCGGTTTTGGAGCTGGTTTAGCAGAATTAGGACGCACCAATCCCAATGTTGTTGCATTATGTGCAGACCTTATTGGATCTTTAAAGATGAATCAATTTATTGATGAAAATCCTGAACGTTTCTTTCAAGTAGGAATAGCTGAAGCAAACATGATGGGAATAGCGGCAGGTTTAACCATTGGAGGGAAAATTCCTTTCACAGGTACATTTGCAAATTTTTCGACAGGTAGAGTTTATGATCAAATTAGACAGTCAATTGCTTATTCTGGCAAAAACGTAAAAATATGTGCTTCTCATGCTGGTTTAACTTTAGGTGAAGATGGAGCAACGCATCAAATATTAGAAGATATTGGTTTAATGAAAATGCTACCAGGAATGGTTGTTATTAATCCTTGTGATTACAATCAAACTAAAGCAGCAACTATTGCTATTGCAGAACATAATGGACCAGTATATTTAAGATTTGGACGTCCTTCTGTACCAATTTTCACTCCAGCCGATCAAAAGTTTGAAATTGGTAAAGCCATTAAATTTACTGAAGGTACAGATGTCACTATTGTAGCTACAGGTCATTTAGTTTGGGAAGCTTTGGAAGCTTCTAAAGCCCTTAATGAAGCAGGAATTTCAGCTGAAGTTATAAATATCCATACTATAAAACCTTTAGATGATAAAGCTATTTTAGATTCGGTTTCTAAAACAGGATGTATAGTAACAGCTGAAGAACATAATCATTTAGGTGGTCTCGGAGAAAGTGTAGCTAGAGTTTTAGCTCTACATAATCCAACTCCACAAGAATTTGTCGCTACTAATGATACATTTGGCGAATCTGGGACACCTGCTCAGCTTATGAATAAGTATGGTTTAAACAGTGATGCGATACAAAAAGCAGTAAAAAAGGTATTAAAAAGAAAATAAATTCGTTTTGGCATCGTTTTTGAAACTGCATACTAATCTTAAAAACGAACATTATGAAAAATTTGAAAAAGTCAGCATTTTTAGCTGCAGTTTTAGCATTTATTAGTTTTAGTTTAAGTGCCCAAAGTGGTAGTGGCTTTGGTTTTAAAGGTGGTTTAAACTATAGTGCAAATGGAGACTATTTTGAAGCTATAGGCGATAATGCCAAAAACCCAGACCGAAACATAGGCTACCATATTGGTGTTTTCGGAAAAATAGGTGAAAAGCTCTATTTTAGACCAGAATTAGTTTATACCGCTACAAAAAGTGATTACGACAGCGATGAATTTTCCGTGAAGAAGATTGATGCTCCACTTTTAGTTGGAATAAGAGTTTTGGGGCCAATCAGTGTTTTTGGAGGGCCATCACTTCAATACATTTTAGACACAGAATTCGAGGGTATTAGTATTGATAATGTTGAAGATGATTTCTCTGTAGGTTTAAATTTTGGTATTGGAATAAATTTCAATAAAGTTGGTATTGATCTGAGATATGAAAGAGGTTTTAATAATAATGAAGCTACATTCTTAGATAACAATCTTGGTTCTGATGTTACTAGTAGAATTGATACTAGACCGGATCAATTAATTTTAAGTTTATCAATAGCACTCTAATAGATAATAATAAGCATATAAAAAAGCCACTAAGTTCTTAATCAGAAATTAGTGGCTTTTTATTTAGGTGAAATTTAGGCTTTCTTTGGAATACTCTTTAGAATTTCTAACACAAATTTCCAATACTTCTGTGCAGAAGAAATCTGTGCACGCTCATCTGGGGAATGTGCCCCTTTAATATTTGGTCCAAAGCTAATCATATCCATATCTGGGTAGTTAGTTCCTAAAATCCCACATTCTAAACCTGCATGGCAAGCAGCAACATGTGGTTTTTCTCCGTTGTTTAAACGTTCATAAATTGGAACCATTACTTTTAAAATATCAGAATCCATATTTGGTGCCCAACCAGGATAATCACCAGAAAATTCAACTTCACAACCTGTTAATTCAAAAGTCGCTCGTAATGTATTTGCTAAATCTAATTTAGAGCTTTCTACAGAACTACGTGTTAAGCAACCTATTTTAATAGTGCCTTCTTTTACAATAACTCTAGCAATATTATTAGATGTTTCAACTAAATCTTTAATATCCGGACTCATACGATATACACCATTACAAGCGGCATATAAAGCTCTAGTAATACCTTCTTGAACTCCTAAGTCCATAATTTTTTCTGGAGTTGTCGTTTTAGAAACTTCAATTTCTAATTCCGGCTCCATAGTTTTAAATTCTGATTTAATAGTTTTTACTAGCTCATTAATTTCAGATTCAAAAGCAGTTTCATGAATAGCATCAATGACAACAATAGCATTACTTTCTCTTGGAATAGCATTTCGTAAACTTCCTCCATCTATTTCAGAAATACGTAATCCGAATTTTTCAAAACCATCAAACAAAAGACGACTCATTATTTTATTAGCATTACCTAAACCTTCATGAATTTGCATACCTGAATGTCCTCCTTGTAAACCTTTTACAACGACTGTATATCCAATCTTAAACTCAGGGGTTTCCTCTTCATTATAGCTACGCGTTGCAGTAACATCTACTCCACCAGCACAACCTACACCTATTTCATCATCTTCTTCAGTATCTAGATTTAATAATATCTCACCTTTTAGAAGACCTCCTTTTAAACCCATTGCTCCTGTCATTCCTGTTTCTTCATCAATAGTAAACAAAGCTTCTAATGCTGGATGCGCAATTGTATCACTTTCTAAAATAGCCATTATAGTCGCCACACCTAAACCATTATCTGCTCCAAGTGTAGTTCCTTTTGCTTTTACCCAATCATCTTCTATAACCATTTCTATACCTTGTGTGTCAAAATCAAAAACAGTATCGTTATTCTTTTGATGAACCATATCCAAATGTGATTGCATCACAATTGGTTTTCGGTCTTCCATTCCTTTTGTTGCTGATTTACGGATAATTACATTGCCAACTTCATCTTCAATAGTTTCTAAACCTAGATTTTCACCAAAATCCTTCATAAATTTAATAACACGCTCTTCTTTTTTTGAAGGTCGAGGAACGGCATTTAAATCTGCGAATTTATTCCATAGTTGTTTAGGTTCTAATGCTCTTATTTCTGAACTCATATATTTAGTTTTATAACTGCAAAATTACAAAATAGCTTGCTTTATTTGTTATCATTATTTACTTGTTTCGGAATCTATTTAAAATTTATATAAATCAATTTTACAACCCTATAAACAAACATCTTTTTCCTATTTTTGATTCATGTTCAAAAACAAAAAATTAGGTTTAGTCATTTTTTTTGGAATTCAAATTCTATTGATTTCTATACTTAAAAACTACCCTGAACTTGTAGAACAATTCTATAGTAATGGACTGTACGTTTTCTTATCCAAACTAATGCGATATGTTTTTGGATGGATTCCTTTTTCTATTGGCGATCTACTCTACACTTTAGCAGGTATTTACTTAATAAGGTGGTTGATTTTAAGTAGAAAAAGACTAGTTAAAGACACCATTAACTGGTTTCTAGACATTGGAGCAACATTATCTATTACTTATTTTACATTTCATATCCTTTGGGCATTTAATTATTATAGACAACCTTTATACAAATCATTAAATATTGAAGCAGAATATACAACTGAACAATTAGTTAATTTTACAGAAAGACTAATTGAAAAGTCAAATGCACTTCACACAAAATTAGAATCCAATGACACTTTAAAAATAATAATTCCTTATAGTAAATCTGAGATATTCGATAATATTCAAAATGGTTACGAAAAACTTTCTAAGACTTATCCGCATCTTAATTACCAACCAAAAAGCATTAAAAAATCTCTCTATAGTATTCCTTTAACTTATATGGGCTTTTCGGGTTATCTTAATCCTTTTACGAATGAAGCGCAAGTTGACGGCTTAATTCCTGTTTATAAATTTCCTACAACTGCATGTCATGAAGCTGCGCATCAATTAGGTTATGCTGCTGAGAACGAAGCAAATTTTATTGGTAGTCTAGCAGCAATTTATAATGATGATGATTATTTTAAATATTCAGGTTATACGTTTGCTTTAAGATATTGTTTGGCAGAATTATCTAGACGAGATTCTGAAACCTACAAAACTATTATTCCGTCAATTAATAAAGGGATTATAAAAAATTATCAAGAAGTTAAAGCCTTTTGGATGGCTTATGAAAATCCTTTAGAGCCTATTTTCGAAAAAACATTTGATAGTTTCCTAAAAGTAAACAATCAATCTGATGGCATGAAAAGTTATAGTTACGTAGTAGCATTGCTTGTAAATTATTATGAGGACAAAGCACTTTAAACGTTAAATTGTTTCATTTCAATCTTCTTTTTTGGCTTTAATGCTTATCTTTAGAAAGTTAATCTAACCATCTATTTTATGTTAAAAATATATTTACGACTGCTCATTTTTATGTGCAGTTTTTCGTTATTTGCTCAAGATTACTTTCCTAGTAATTCTGGAGTAATAGCGAATAATTCTAATTACACTGCATTTACAAATGCTACGATCCATGTTTCACCAACAGAAGTTATAGAGAACGGAACCCTCTTAATTAAAGAAGGTAAAGTTATAAGTGTTGGTAAATCGGTAAATATTCCTAAGAACACAACAACTTTAGATCTTACTGGTAAAACTATTTACCCATCATTTATTGATATGTACACCACATTTGGTGTAAAAAAACCTAAACGAGGTGGTAATGGTCCAAGTTATGGAGCTAGCCGCAGTGGTTTTTATTGGAATGACCACATTATGCCAGAACAAGATGTGATGGCAAGTTTTAAGTACGATGCTAAAACGGCTACTGAAATGCATAAACTAGGTTTTGGTGTTGTGAACACGCATATGCCAGATGGTATTGTTCGTGGTACAGGTGCATTAATTGCGCTAAACAACAATGCTGACAACTCAATGCGTGTTGTAGATGGAGAAACTACACAACATTTCTCCTTTAGTAAAAGTGTTACCTCTAATCAAAGATATCCTTCTTCTATTATGGGAAGCATGGCGTTACTACGCCAAATGTATAATGATGCTAGCTGGTATTCAGGTGGCAATATTGATACTAAAGATTTATCACTAGAAGCCTTAAATGGCAATAAAAACTTATTACAGGTATTTGATGCTGGTAGCAGAGCAAACTTAATGCGCGCAGATAAAGTTGGTGATGCCTTTAATATTCAATATACTATCCTTGGTGGTGGAGACGAATATGAACGTATTAATGAAGTAAAAAGTACAAACGCAACTATCATTTTACCTTTAGATTTTCAATTGGCATATAATGTTAATAATGCTTTTTTAGCTTCAACATTGTCTTTAAGTGATATGCGCTCTTGGAATCAAGAACCTCATAACCCAAGGTTATTGGCTGAGAACGGAATTAGATTTGCTTTAACTACTCATGGTTTAAAATCTAAGAAATCATTTAAGTCTAACTTAATGAAAGCTATCGAAAGTGGACTTTCTAAACAAAAAGCTTTAGAGGCTTTAACGACTATACCTGCTAGTTTATTAGGCAAATCTAATGTATTAGGCACCTTAAAAACTGGTAGTTATGCCAACTTCTTAATTACTTCTGGAGATATATTCGAAAAGAAAACAAAATTATATGAAAACTGGGTTCAAGGCACTCCACATGTAATTTCTAATATGAATGTAAAAGATGTTGATGGTGACTATAATTTTAAATTAGCCGGAAAGGATTACAAACTTTCAATCTCAGGTAGCACTAGTAAACCAAATGGAAAGCTTGTAAGTGAAGATAAAAATTTAGGTACAAAGTTAAGCTATGCAAATGATTGGGTAAGTTTCACTTTTAAAACTGCAGACAGTATTAAAAAAGAGTTTATTAGAGTTGTAGCAAATTCAGCTAGCGGAAATAGTCTAAATGGTAAAGCCATTATGCCTAGTGGCAGTGAATTATCATTCTATGCAAGTAAAGCGCAAAAGGAGGAAGCTAAAAAAGATGGTAATAAAAAGAAGCGTGAAGCTAAGTCTAAAGACACTTATATGAGCCCTATTACCTATCCAAATTTGGCATATGGTTTTAAGGAAAAACCAAAATCTGAAACTTTATTATTCAAAAATGCTACGGTTTGGACAAATGAAAAAGATGGTGTTTTAGAAAATACAGATGTATTAATTAAAAATGGTAAAATTTCTAAAATAGGTAAAAACTTATCAGATGGAAGTGCAAAAACCATCGATGCTACAGGTAAGCATATTACTGCTGGCATTATTGATGAGCACTCACATATTGCCGCAGCATCGATTAATGAAGGCGGTCATAATTCTTCTGCAGAAGTTACTATAGAAGATGTTTTAGATGATGAGGATATTGATATCTATCGCAATTTAGCTGGTGGAGTTACTTCAATTCAAATATTACATGGTTCTGCTAATCCAATTGGTGGTCGCTCAGCTATTATAAAATTAAAATGGGGAGAAAGTGCTGATGATTTAGTTTATGACAACTCCCCAAAGTTTATCAAATTTGCTTTAGGTGAAAATGTAAAACAATCTAGAGCTAGAACTAATTCACGTTTCCCACAATCAAGAATGGGTGTTGAACAAGTCTTCGTTGATTATTTTAGTAGAGCAAAAGCATATGACCAACTTAAAAAAAGTGGAAAGCCCTATAGAAAAGATGCTGAAATGGAAGTTATAGCTGAAATTTTGAATAAAGAACGTTTTATTTCATGCCACTCTTATGTTCAAAGTGAAATTAACATGCTAATGAAAGTTGCAGATAAATTCGACTTTAATATTAATACGTTTACACATATTCTAGAAGGCTACAAAGTAGCAGACAAAATGAAAGATCATGGTGTAGGCGGATCTACATTTAGTGATTGGTGGGCTTATAAATATGAAGTAAATGATGCCATCCCATTCAATGCAGCTATTATGCACAATGCAGGAGTTACGGTTGCTATAAATAGTGATGATGCAGAAATGTCTCGTCGTCTTAATCAGGAAGCTGCTAAATCCGTAAAGTATGGTGGAGTAAGTGAAGAGGATGCTTTAAAATTTGTGACATTGAATCCTGCAAAACTATTGCACTTAGATAATCGTGTTGGTAGTTTAAAGGTTGGTAAAGATGCTGATGTTGTATTGTGGACAGACCATCCTTTATCAATATATGCTAAAGCAGAAAAAACTATTATTGAAGGAGTCACTTATTTTGATTTAGCACGAGATAAAGCAATGCGAGAAGCTATTAAGAAGGAAAAAAGTGAATTGGCAAATTTAATGCTTCAAGATAAAAATAAAGGCTTAAAGACACAGCCAGTAAAAAAGAAAGAGAAAGTATTGTTGCATTGTGACTCTATGGATAACGAAGAATCAATACACAACCACCATTAATACTATTTACACATGAAAAAATTAAATAAAATAAATAGCATATTGTTTCTGTTGTGTATCTCTTTGAGTTTTGCACAACAAACACCTGCACCAAAGCAATCTAAAACTATTGCTATTGTAGGTGCGACGGCTCACATAGGTAATGGCACTGTTATAGATAATAGTATCATTGTGATGGAAGATGGAAAGCTAAAAAATGTTTCAGATGCCACGATGTCTAAAATTGATACTAGCGCAATGGAAGTTATAAAAGCTAATGGTAAGCATGTTTATCCTGGTTTTATAGTCTCTAATGGTACATTAGGATTAGTAGAAGTAGATGCTGTAAAAGCGTCTAATGATCTATCAGAAATGGGAAGCTTTAATCCGCATATTAGAAGTATTATTGCTTATAATGCTGAATCTAAAATAGTAGAATCTATGCGACCTAATGGTGTTTTATTAGGGCAAGTAGTACCAAGAGGTGGTCGTATTACAGGTACCTCATCTATTGTTCAGTATGATGCTTGGAATTGGGAAGATGCAGCTATAAAGATGGATGATGGTATACATGTTAACTGGCCAAGTAGTTTTAGTAGAGGACGTTGGTGGCTTGGTGAAGATCCTGGTCTTAAACCAAATAAAAACTACGGAAAGCAAGTTAAAGAATTAGTAGATTACTTTAATGAATCTAAAAGTTACAACAAAGGCACTAAAGGTGAAAGTCACATACCATATGCTGCTTTAGCAGGTATATTTGATGGTTCAAAACATTTATATATCAATGCTGACGACGAAAAAGGTATTACTGATGCGGTAAATTTTGCAAAATCACAAGGTGTTTCAAATATTACTATTGTTGGTGGATACCAAGCTGGTAATGTCGCAAGTTTTTTAAAGCAAAATAATGTATCTGTGTTCTTACAACGTGTGCACACTAGACCAGAACTAGAAGATGATGATTACGACTATACGTTTAAACAAGCTAAAAAATTAGTTGACACTGGTGTTTTGGTTGCTTTAGAACCAAGCGGACAAATGGAACGTATGAACTCTCGTAACCTTCCTTTTTATGCTGGAACAACAGTAGCTCATGGATTAACTAAAGCGCAAGCACTACAATTAATAACCCAAAATGCAGCAAAAATCATGGGTATTGATGATGCATATGGCACTTTAGAAGTAGGCAAAAGTGCAACACTTTTTATTAGTGAAGGTGATGCCTTAGACATGAGAACTAACATAGTAACAAAAGCATTTATTGATGGTAGAGATATCAGTTTAGAAACACATCAAACTGAACTTTGGAAACGGTATTCTAAAAAGTATAGCAGCCAAGATTAAATAAAAAAAGCGAGCCGAATGGCTCGCTTTTTATTGTAAATTATAATTCAGTGATGTAGCTCTAAATAAGATTATTCTATTAATCTATCACCTTCTTCCATCGTAAACATCTCTTGTTTTGGAGTTTCCTCTGAAACTATAACATCTATAAATTCCACTGTATTACGTAATTCGGTTGGTACATTGTTCTCATATTTATACCAACTAATGTTTTTAGGTAATACTAAGCCATTAATAATTTGCCAATCGTTATAACGTATATATTTAAAATTTTTGCTCTTACCGTCTTTTCCAAATGTAACCGTATAACTCAACCATTCCATTTGCCCTGTTTCGGCATTATATACACCACATATTGGTCATCTGGTGAGGCACCTACACCAGCATCATAAGAGATTAAAACTCCTGGATACGTTTTTCCTTCAAAAACTAAAGGCTCAGCATCTTCATAAATAATTCCATCATCACCAACAATAAAAGGCATCGCATAGAAATACATCATCAAGCCTTTATAAAATTTGGCATTGCCTTTATACTCATTCCCTTCTTTTTCACTGACCCATAAATTTTCACCATCAAAACCCATAGTATAAGTTGGCGTATCGATAAGTTCTGCTCTAGATTTTAAGTTTGTAGTTGTCACTTCCTTTCCATTTTGTTTTTCCATAGTAAATGATAACGTTTTCATTTTATTCCAGTTATCAATCCCTCCATGAGCTTCAAACACTTTGGTAATGGATTCTGGGTAAATACTTGTTGTAATATCTTCTTTAGAGATAGTTTCTATTTCTGTAGATTCAATTTTTGCCTCATTTTTACATGAAGTAAATGCAATTACAAAGAGAAGAATAAATATTAGTTTTTTCATGGTATGATTTTTAAATGCTGTCTTTGACGAAATTAAATAAAACTAATTACAAAAAAGCTTCAGAAATTATCTGAAGCTTTTAATAATCTTAAAGTTGGTATATCTTATTCTATGATAAGCCTTTCTATTTCTACGCTAGAAGTATTTTTTAACTGAACAAAGTATAAGCCTGAGTTCAATTTTGAAGTATCCAATACAAGATTATCTAAGTTAGTTACTTGAGGTACATCTATTTTTTTACCTCGAATATCATAAACGCTAATATTTATATCTTGATTAAAATTGGAATCAAAGTATACAGAAACAGAACTTTGTGCTGGGTTTGGGAATAACTTAAAACTTATTGCATCAAAACCACTTACATTTAACGCAACATCACTCTCTAAATAATCGGGAATAGAATTCGTATTTGTGTCATCATCAGTTGGGTCACCATTATTGTTATAGTCTTCATCTATTGTTAATACATTATCACCATCATCATCGTCGTCTAAATAGTTTTCTATCAAATCGTTATCTGTATCTACAAATGGATGAATGGTATTTCTACTTAAAACAATATTGATTTCTACAATAGTATCTACTCCATCACCATCATCATCATTGTCTAAATAATTTGGCAAACTGTCCCCATCTGTATCATCATCTTCTAGATTTCCATTATTATTAAGATCTTCGTCGCTATCAATAACTCCGTCGTTATCAGCATCAAGACAAGGAATTTCACTAACATTAAAGTTTACAATCGTAAAACAACCAGTAACATCAATAGCTAATCTTGCATATATGGTCTGTGGTGAAAATGAATTAGAAAATTGTGTAGGATCTGAGATACTATTTGATGCTGAAAAAGCATCACTCTCACTAATGTAATAGGTAATAGATTGCCCAGCTTCACCATTCATTATTAATAATTCGTTCTCTGTAAGATCAAAAACTTCTACACCATCACCTGTATTTAATTCATCACAAGCAACTAAATCTGGTATTTGATCACTTGGTGTTGGTGTTGGAATTGGCAAAACGCGTATAGTTAACGTTGTAAAACCTACACAACCAGTATTTGTATCTGTAACCGTAACATATAAAGTCTGTGGATTAGCTGGTAAATCATTTACAGAAGTATTGGTATATTGGGTTGGATTTGGTATTGCATTATTCTGTGCTTGAGCATCAGCATCGGTTTTATAATAGGCTACTGACCAACTGTCATTGCCTGCTGTGATCTCTTGGTATTTTACACTAAGATCAAATGATTCAACCTCATCATAATTATCATCACATAATTCAAGAGGTGTTGGCTGTAATAATACTGGTAATGGGTTGACAATAAGTACTAAACTTGTAATCTTATAACAGCCTCCCGCAGTACTACTGTCTTCAACACGTATCCATATTGTTTGGGTGTTTGGTTCTGTATTGGTATAAGCCGTTGGATTGGCTATTGGATTATTAGCGTCGTTTGCATTTTCTGGCGTCTCATAATAGCTTACAATATAGTCTGTGGCATCTGCACCGTTTAAGACTTCGTCTGCCTTGGTCGTTAAATCAAAGCTTGCAAAACCATCTGCTGAGACATCATCACACTCCTCTAATGGTGTTGGCTCTATAATCTGTGGGCTTGGTTCTACGATTAATTGTAACTCTACTATCGTTGCACAGGCCGTCGCTATTGTTGCGCTTTCTACTCTCGCGTATAGTGTCTGCTCATCAACTACAATATTATTGTAATCTACTGTGGTATCTATGGCATCTACATTATTATCTGCATTGGCGTAAGTCTCATGGTAACTCACGGTGAGTCCTGCTGCACCTCCTGTAATATCATTATCTGCATCTGTTAGCATAAAAACCCCAAAACCATCATTATCCAAATCGCAGTATCTCAAAGGTTGAGGAGTATTGGTTACTGGAGACTGTTCTACTACTAAATCTAAAGTTGTGATACTATTACATCCAGTGTTTACATCTACAACCCTAACAAAAACCGTCTGCGGATTCGTTATGTTAGAATAAATTATTGGTAATTGATTTATTCCAGCGTCACTGTCAGCCTGAGAGCTATAAAAACTTATCGCATAATTGGAATTACTACCTGTAATCTCTGAATTCTTCGAACTTAAATCAAAAATTGTTAAACCATCAGGAATACCGTCATCACATAACGCAAGAGGTGTTGGTTGTGTAGGCATTGGAATAGGATTAACAATTAGCTGCAATGTAGTAATATCATAATTCCCTGTTGCATTTTCTTCTAATCGAATATATATCACTTGCGCATTTGCAGTTACATTTGTATACAGTATCGGTAACGCATTGATACCTGAAATAGCTTCAAATTCAGTTTCGTAATATGAAACCGTAAAATAATTTGGATTCTGACTACCTAAAACCTGAGTCTCAACAATAGTTAAATCAAACTGTATAAACCCATCGTCAGTGATGTCATCACAAGCCTCGAGGGCTGATGGCGGGTTTGCTATTTGAGAAAAAGAGAATAAAAATGAGAGGCTTAAAATAAAGGTGAGTAGTTGTTTTTTCATATTTGAGTTGATTGAATAAAAAAGATTAGTTTTTAATTAGATGTAAAAAAGCAATAATGGTTGCGTGTAATTAAATACTAATGTTATAAAATAGAACCGATTCTTAAAAATAAAGATTTAAATTTGTGAAGTCAAATAGTCTATGTATAAATCAATAAGCAGCACTCAAAATCCTTTTATTAAGCATCTTTTACAATTAAAAGAGAAGTCTCGTTTACGAAAAAAGAGAGGCGAGTTTTTAATTGAAGGTAAACGTGAGCTTTCTCTAGCAATAAAAGGTAGTTTTAAAATTAAATCCGTACTGTTTTTTCCAGATTTGTTTTCAGAAACTGAAGCCAAAGTATTGTCTCAGCACAATATTGAAATTATTGAGATTTCTAAAGACGTGTTTCAAAAATTAGCCCATAGAGATACAACAGAAGGAATTATTGCAGTAGTAGAGGTAAAACATAATAAACTTGAAGATTTAACACTGAAATCTAAAAATCCATTAATTTTAGTAGCTGAAGCGCCTGAAAAGCCAGGTAATATTGGAGCTCTTTTGAGAACTGCAGATGCCGCCAATATAGATGCTGTAATTATTGCGAATCCGAAATCAGATTTATACAATCCAAATATTATTCGCTCTAGTGTTGGGTGTGTGTTTACTACAGAAATTGCAATAGCTAGTTCTAAAGAAGCTATTGATTTCCTTCAAAATTATAATTTCAATATTTTTTCGGCAATATTACAAGAGTCTGAGCCTTATTATACACAAGATTACACCTTGCCTACAGCTATCGTAGTAGGTACAGAAGCAACCGGATTAACTAAAGAATGGCGAGATACTGCAACACAAAATATTAATATACCAATGCAAGGTATTATTGACTCTATGAATGTTTCTGTTGCAGCAGGAATACTCATTTTTGAAGCTAAAAGACAACGTGACTTTAAATAACCTAAAACATCAGTTCGGGTAATTTATAATAACGGAATTGTCGAGAACCAACTAAACTAATACATGAAAGCAGAAACACTTTTTTACATCATCATAGGTATCATTATTATCAACTTTATAAAGGATAAAATATTAGATGCTATTAACGCTAAACATTATAACGATTCAATTCCTGACGAATTAAAAGACGTTTACGACGAAGAGGAGTATAAAAAGTCTCAAGCTTACAAGGCTACTAACTATAAATTTGGAATATGGTCTTCCCTATTCTCTTTAGTGCTGACTTTAGCGTTTCTTTTTTTAGATGGTTTTGAATATATAGATAATATAGCTAGAAGTTATTCTGACAAACCTGTGATTGTGGCTTTAATTTTCTTTGGAATTATAATGATAGCTAGTGATATTATCACCACGCCATTTGCCTATTACAAAACCTTTGTCATAGAAGAAAAATTCGGCTTTAACAAAACCACAAAAAAACTATTTATACTAGATAAGTTAAAAGGTTTGGTAATGATGACTCTTCTTGGTGGAGGTATTATTTCGCTCATTGTTTGGTTTTACCAAATCACAGGAAATCAATTTTGGTTATATGCTTGGGGAATTGTTACGGTTTTCAGTGTTTTTATGAATATGTTCTATTCTAAACTCATTGTTCCATTGTTTAATAAACAAACTCCTCTAGAAGAAGGTGACTTACGTAATAAAATTTCAGATTATGCAAAATCTGTAGGTTTTAGTTTAAATAAAATTTTCATAATTGATGGTTCAAAACGAAGCACAAAAGCTAATGCCTATTTCTCTGGTTTTGGAAGTGAAAAAAGAGTCACACTTTACGACACTTTAGTAAATGATTTAGATGATGAGGAGATTGTTGCAGTTTTAGCGCACGAAGTTGGGCATTACAAACGTAAACATATCATCTTTAATTTGGTTACCTCTATCCTTCTCACTGGATTAACATTATACATCTTATCCATTTTCATTTCTAACCCATTATTATCTAATGCTATTGGAGTAGAAATTCCAAGTTTTCATGTAGGTTTAATTGCTTTTGGGTTACTCTACTCACCTATTTCTGAATTGACTGGCTTAATAATGAATTATGTATCTCGTGTATTTGAATACCAAGCAGATGATTACGCAAAAAACACCTATAAAGCTGAACCTTTGATTACGTCTTTAAAGAAATTATCTAAAAATAGTTTAAGCAATTTAACACCTCATAAAGCGTATGTATTTATGCATTACTCGCATCCAACGCTTTTAGAAAGAATTAGAAATTTAAAGAAATGAAAAAGATTCTTTTTGTTTGTTCAGCAAATAAACAGCGATCAAAAACAGCCTCTGATTATTTCTCAAAGAAATATAATAATATAGAATTTGATTCCGCGGGCACCAATTATAAAATCTGTAACAGATAAGGCACACAAGCCTTAACAGAAGATTTAATGGAATGGGCAGATTTGGTAATTGTAATGGAAGAAAAACACAGGAAAGTTATTGTAGAAAACGGAGGTTCTCACTTTAGAAAAAAGATAACTATTCTATCAATTCCTGATCGCTTTAAATATTATCAAAAAGAATTGATTACACTACTTGAAGAGAAAGCAGAACCACTTTTCCATTAGCTCAGATTAAACTTTCTTATCTACTCAAAGTCTAAACAAGATATAACTAATCTCTGTTTAATGAAATCTCTTTGTTTTAAATTACTTTTAATTTTAGCAACCTTATTTGTCTCTTGTAGTAGTAATAATAATGACGACTATACAGACACAGAAGAAGGTGCATTTTTTGAGTTAAACTTACCAGAAACGTATTTTAATTATGCTAATATTGAATTACCAGAGCATTATACAACAAATGGTTTTCCTTCTGCATTTCAATTTCGAGCTCCTATAGAATACGACAACACTCCTATTGATAATCCAGTAACAGATGCTGGAGCAACATTAGGTAGAGTATTATTTTATGACAAAAAATTGAGCGCTAATAGTACAATTTCTTGCGCATCCTGCCATAAATCTGAACATGGGTTTTCTGACCTAGACACACTCAGTGAAGGCTTTGAAGGTGGGCTCATTAGAAGACACTCTATGAGTATTGTAAATGCTCGCTTTTATGCCGATGGAAGATTCTTTTGGGACGAACGAGCACAAACTCTAGAAGAGCAAGTATTGATGCCTTTTCAAGATGATGTAGAAATGGGGTTAACACTTCAAGAATTAATTCAGATAGCAAATGAGCAATCCTATTATCCTATACTTTTTAAAGACGCTTTTGGTGATTCAAGTATCACTAGCGATAGAATTTCTAGAGCTTTAGCTTAATTTATCAGAAGCATGGTTAGTACTGCATCACTATATGATTTAGCAAGAAGTGAGGTAGATTCACCAATAGCTAATTTTCCAAGTTTCACAGCCCAAGAAAATCAGGGGAAAAATCTTTTCTTTTTACCAAGGACTTTATCAAATGGAGTAAGTGGAAATTGTGTTGGTTGTCACCAAACGGAAGCTTTCGTAGGTCCTTTTCCAATTAATCCAGGGCCACTTACAAGTTTTTCTACAACCAACGGAATAGATGCAACCTCAAGTACTGATTTAGGAGTTAACGAAACTACAGGGAATCCCAATGATATAGGAAAATTCAAAGTCCCTTCACTCAAAAATATTTCCATTCGCCCACCTTACATGCACGATGGTCGTTTTACAACTCTCATTGAAGTTATAGATCATTATAGTTCAGGAATTAAGAACCATCCTAGTCTTATAACGCCTTTAGTGAATGATAATGGAGACGTCGGTCAATTCAATTTTACACAAGAAGAAAAAGATGCGCTCGTAGCATTCTTAAATACACTTACTGACGAACAAATGCTTAGTGATGAGAAATATAGTGACCCATTTGATTAATACTATCGAAATCTATATATAGAATACACTAGTAAAATTTCCCTTAAAAAAACCATTGTCCATTAAATAGCTTTCACTACTTTAGTTCTATGACTCCAGAAGCCATAGAAAAAGAAAATAAAGCCATTACTAAAGCTTACAAAGAGTTACTCAAAGTAAGCTATCAGACTTTAACTGCAGATGATAAAAAATTAATTCGTCATGCTTTTGAAGTTGCTGTTGATGCTCATAAAGACCAACGACGAAAGTCTGGCGAAGCTTATATTTTCCATCCTATTGCAGTAGCTAAAATTGTAGCTCAAGAAATTGGTTTAGATGCTACGTCTATTGCAGCTGCATTACTCCATGATGTGGTTGAGGATAATCCCAATTATACTATTGCAGATATCGAACAACTCTTTGGAGAAACTGTCGCTAGAATTGTAGATGGTTTAACCAAAATCTCATCATTAAAGAAAGACATGGATGTCTCTTTACAAGCTGAGAATTTCAGAAAAATGCTTTTAACGCTTAATGACGATGTCCGTGTTATCATTATAAAAATAGCAGATCGCTTGCATAATATGCAGACTATGGATTCGATGCGAGGAGATAAACAAGTTAAAATTGCATCAGAGACTTTATACATATATGCCCCTCTTGCACATAGAATTGGCTTATATAATATTAAAACTGAACTCGAAGATTTAGGACTTAAATATACCGAACCAGAGGTCTATAATGACATCTTAGGGAAGATGAAAGAAAGTAAGGAAGAACAAGATGTTTACATAAAATCATTTTCAAAAGTTATTGAAAATTCATTAACTAAAGAAGGTTTAAACTACGAAATTAAAGGTCGTCCAAAATCCATATTTAGTATAAGGCGAAAAATGGTAAAGCAAGGTGTTTCTTTTGATGAAGTATATGATAAGTTTGCGGTTCGAATTATTTATAAGTCGGATTTAGCCAACGAGAAATTTTTAGCTTGGAAAATCTATTCTGTTGTTACAGATCATTTTACACCTAATCCTATTCGATTAAGAGATTGGATTTCATCGCCTAAATCTACAGGTTATGAAGCACTTCATATTACAGTAGTCGGTCCAAAAAGTCGTTGGGTTGAAGTTCAGATTCGTAGCGATCGAATGAATGAGATAGCCGAGAAAGGTTATGCTGCTCACTATAAATACAAAAACAAAGACGATAAAGAAGATAATCTAGATCTTTGGATTAATAGACTACAGGAAGCTTTAGAAAATAATGAAGCTGATGCTGTTGATTTTGTAGAACAATTTAAACTCAATTTATATTCTAAAGAAATTTTTGTGTTTTCGCCTAAAGGTGATTTAAAATCCTTACCTAAAGGTGCTACTCCACTTGATTTTGCCTTTAGTATTCATACTGAAGTTGGTATGAAAACAAGAGGCGCAAAAGTGAATGGAAAATTAGTACCTCTAAGCCAGGAGTTAGAAAGCGGAGATCGTATAGAAATAATGACCTCTGAAAGTGCAAAACCAAATGCCAATTGGTTAGATTATGCAACCACTGCTAGAGCTCGAAGCAAAATTAAATCGGCATTAAATGCAGACACTAAACTCATCGCTGAGGAAGGTAAAGAAATTTTGAGACGTAAATTGAAACAACTTAAAATTGGACTTAACGAAAAATCAGTAAATGAATTAGTAAGTTATTTTAAATTAAATACTTCTTTAGATTTATTTTATCGTGTTGGTATAGGTACTATTGACAACACTAAATTAAAAGCCTTTGCTGCCTCAAGAAGTAATGCTTTTGTTAGTTATTTTAAAAATAAAATATACAAACCTACAACACCAAAAGATATTCATAAAGAAGAGATTACCTCTAAATATGACATGTTGGTTTTTGGTAAAGAAGAAGAAAAACTCAACTATACCTTGTCTAATTGTTGTAATCCAATTCCTGGTGATAAAGTGTTTGGATTTGTAACTATTAATGATGGTATAAAAGTTCACAAGAAAAATTGCCCAAATGCATTAAGTCTTCAATCAAATTATGCTTATAGAATAATACAAGCCAAATGGATAGATTCCTCACAACAGGTTTATACGTCGCAAATAAAATTATCTGGTATTGATAATTTAGGCTTAGTAAATGATATTACAAATCTTATATCTCAAAATATGCATGTTAATATGAAGAGCATTAGTTTCTCTAGTGATGACGGAGTGTTTTCTGGTAAGATTACAGTTCAGGTAAAGAACCAAACCATGTTAAAAAAGTTGATTGACAAGCTTAAAGAGATTAATGGAATCGATAAAGTTACCAGAGTATAATACGATTTTCAAAGGTTCTTAACAATCTTAATAAATGTGTTGATTTCTTTCGCTTTTAATGCTGATTTTTATAAGTCATATACTATAAAATTTACTTAAATTTACGCCTTAATTATGAATGCAACTACAGAAGAAAGTAATCAAGAAATTGTAAAGCGCGTTTTTACTCAATTTCTAGAAGAGAAAGGTCACAGAAAAACACCTGAGCGCTACGCTATACTTCAAGAAATATATGATAGTGAAGATCATTTTGATATTGAATCTCTATATATTAAAATGAAAAACAAAAACTATCGTGTAAGTAGAGCAACACTTTATAATACTATAGAATTACTTTTAGATTGTACTTTAGTCCGTAAACATCAATTTGGACAAAGTCAAGCTCATTACGAAAAATCTTATTTCGATAAAAACCACGATCATGTTATTCTAACTGATACTGGAGAAGTTATTGAGTTTTGTGATCCACGTATTCAATCGATTAAAAAGACCATAGAAGAGGTCTTTGATATTCAAATAACTAATCATTCACTATATTTTTACGGTAATCGTAAAAAAGAAGACTAACTAATTTTTAAAAATGGCAGTAGATTTACTACTTGGATTACAATGGGGAGATGAAGGCAAAGGAAAAATTGTCGATGTATTTACCACTAACTACGATATTATTGCACGTTTTCAAGGCGGACCAAATGCTGGGCACACCTTGGTGTTTAATGGTAGAAAGCATGTATTACACACAATTCCTTCTGGTATTTTTCATGATGATACTGTAAACCTTGTTGGAAATGGTGTAGTTATAGATCCTGTTATTTTTAAAAAGGAATTAGATAAGTTAGATGAGCAAGATGTTGATTATAGAAAATCCCTTTGCATATCGCGCAAAGCGCATATTATTTTACCTACGCATCGCTTATTGGATGCGGCAAGTGAAGCTGCAAAGGGCAAAGCAAAAATAGGTTCTACACTAAAAGGTATTGGCCCAACTTACATGGACAAAACTGGTAGAAATGGTATTAGAGTTGGTGATATTGAATTAGCAGATTGGAAAGACAAATACAGGGCTTTAGCTAATAAGCACGAAGCTATGATTGATTTCTATAACGTAGATATACAATACGATTTAAAAGAATTAGAAGCTGATTTTTTCGCTGCTATCGAAACTTTAAAATCTTTAAAGTTTATAGACTCTGAAGAATTTATGCATCAAGCACAAAACTCGGGAAAATCTATTTTAGCAGAAGGTGCACAAGGGTCTTTATTAGATATAGATTTCGGAACCTATCCTTTTGTGACATCCTCTAACACCACAGCAGCTGGAGCTTGCACTGGTTTAGGAGTTGCTCCTAATCAAATCGGTGAAGTCTTTGGAATTTTTAAAGCCTACACTACACGTGTTGGTTCTGGTCCATTTCCAACAGAATTGTTTGATGAAGATGGTGAAACTATGGGACGTGTTGGTAATGAATTTGGCGCAACTACAGGTCGTGCAAGACGTTGCGGATGGTTAGATTTAGTAGCTTTGCGTTATGCTTGTCAAGTTAATGGTGTAACCCAATTAATTATGATGAAAGGCGATGTGCTTTCAGGATTTAAAACCTTAAAAGTTTGTACTGCTTACAAATATAAAGGTGAAGAGATAACACATTTACCATATAATATTGAAGCAGAAAACGTCACTCCAATTTATACAGAGGTAAAAGGTTGGGCTGCAGATTTAACAGGTATGACAGAAGCATCACAGTTACCTGAAAACTTAAATGCTTATGTTGAGTTTTTAGAGAAAGAGCTTAATATTCCCATTACAATAGTTTCTGTAGGACCAGATCGTAAGCAGACAATTGTTCGCAAGACGATATAAGCTTTCGTTTTTAGATTCTGTTAAAAAAACTGTTAACTCATACTAAAGCAGACCTATAAATGTTATTTTGTAAAAAATATATGGCTTTGAATAGTTTTAAGAATCTACTTTTTCTCATCTGTTTTAGTATTGTTTCTTTTTGTTTTGCTCAAGAAAAACAGAAAATTACTATAGAATATGCTGGTACTGGCTATTCTGATCCAGAAATTGAAGATGGTGCTCAAATATTCCTTAGAGATGATATGCAACAGGTGCATTTTATTCACAAAGGTGTAAATATGTGGTGTGATAAAGCCATTTATTATAAAGATCAAGATTTTATCGAAGCCTTCAGCAATGTAGTAATGAAACAAGGTGACTCTATTAATATGGTCGCCAAATATTTAGAATATAGTGGTAAAACCCAACTTGCTTTTGCTAAAGGTGATGTGGTGCTAACGGAACCACAATCTATTTTAACTACAGATAAGTTATATTTTGATAGAAATAGACAACAAGCCTATTATAATACTAGAGGGAAGGTTGTAAGAGATTCTTCAGGAACTATAACTAGCCAAGTTGGTCGTTATTACATGAACTCTCAAAAATATCAATTCACACAAGATGTTGTTCTGGTCAATCCAGAATATACTCTAAATACAGAGCGTCTAGATTTTTTTACAGAAAATGGTCATGCATACCTCTTCGGACCATCTACTATTGAAAGTGAAACAAGTACTATTTATTGTGAGCGTGGCTTTTATAATACCAATAATGATGTAGGTTATTTTCAACGTAATGCTAAAATTGATTATGATAATAGAATCGTAATTGGTGATAGCCTTTATTTTGATAGAAACAAAAGTTTTGCATCAGCTACCAATAATATAACCGTTACTGATTCGATTAACAGAAGTGTGGTTAGAGGGCATTATGCAGAAGTTTGGCGTGATAAAGATTCCCTTTTTATTACAAAAAAAGCACTAGCCATAACAGTACAAGAACAAGATTCTGTTTACATACATGCTGATACTTTATTGGTAACTGGCAAACAAGACCATCGTATTACACGTGCCTTTTTTAATGCAAGAATTTACAAAAGTGATTTAGCGGGAAAATCCGATTCTATACATGTAAACCATAAAACAGGATTGATGCAAATGCTCAACCTAAGTCGTTATAGTTCTAAAGACGCCTTTGCAACAAAACGAAAGCCAGTACTTTGGAATTTAGGAAACCAAATGACTGGAGATACTATACACGTAATTTCTAATGTTGAAACTGAGAAATTAGATTCTCTAAAAGTATTTAATAATGCATTTATAGTAAGAGAAGACACACTGAGTGGTGGATTTAATCAAATAAAAGGCCAGCGACTTATTGGTTTGTTCAGAGATAATGCACTCTACAATGTTGATATTATTAAAAATGCAGAAGTAATATATTATTCTAGAAATGCGGAAAATGAATTAGTTGGTATTAATAAATCTAAATCTGGAAGTATTAATATTCAAATTGAAGATCAAGCCATACAAGAAATTCGACTTATTCAGCAAATTGATGGTGAACTATATCCAGATTCCATGTTTCCTAAAAGTGGTAGAAAATTAAGAGGTTTTGATTGGAGAGGTGAAGAAAGGCCAAGGTCAGTTGATGATTTATTTAAAGATGATCCACCATTGATACTACCTATAATAAAAGGCCTTGAAGATTACGTGCCACCTGAAGCCTTTGTAGATGATAGTGTAAATGAACGTGTCGATAAAGCTGGTAAAGAAACACCTAACAAACCAAATAAAGCAGCACGAAGCTTACCAAAAAAACACACTGTTATGCCTTTAAAACCTAAGGTAAAAGCAGTAGAGGAAGTAAAAGATAAAGACGAAACTAACGGTCAGTAATTGCAAAACGACTTTTTTAAATATCAAGCACAGACTACACCACATCCATTGGCTATGGAAGTTAGTCATGCGAAAGGCACTTATATTTATGACACTAAAGGAAAACCATATTTAGATTTTGTAGCTGGTGTTTCTGCATGCAGTTTAGGACACTCACATCCCAAGGTTGTGAATGCTGTGAAAGACCAGTTAGATCGATATCTCCATGTTATGGTTTATGGAGAATATATACAAAAACCTGCGGTTGAATTGTCTAAATTAATAGCTCAACATTTGCCAAAACCGTTAGAAACGACTTATCTAGTTAATTCTGGTACAGAGGCTATTGAGGGTAGTATAAAATTAGCACGTCGCTACACAGGACGTTCAGAAATTATTGCTGCAAAAAAATCATACCACGGAAATACAATGGGTTCTCTAAGCCTCATGGATTATGAAGAGCGAAAGCAACCTTTTACACCACTAATTCCCGATATAAGACATATTAAATTTAATTGTGATTTGTGTCTTAACGATATCACAGAGAAAACAGCTGCAGTTATTTTAGAGACTATACAAGGTGGTGCAGGTTTTATTGAACCCACAAACGATTACTTACAAAAAGTACAAAAGCGATGTAACGTTGTAGGAGCAGTTTTTATATTAGATGAGATTCAGCCAGGCATTGGGCGTACAGGTAAATTATTCGGATTTGAGAATTATAATTGTAAACCAGATATTGTTGTAACTGGTAAAGGTTTAGGAGGTGGTTTACCTATTGGAGCCTTTACAGCCTCTAAAGAAATGATGCGCTGTTTGAGCGATAATCCGAAGCTAGGTCATATTACAACTTTTGGTGGAAATCCTGTTATTGCCGCAGCAGCTTTAGCGACATTAAAAGAAATTACAGCATCTAATCTAATGGCTGAAGCTATAGAAAAAGAACAATTAATTAGGCAACATCTTCGCCATAAACATATAAAATCTATAAGAGGTCGTGGACTAATGTTAGCTGCAATAACAGATAATGCAGACATTACAAATACTATTATTTTGCGTTGTCAAGACCAAGGATTAATTCTTTTTTGGTTGCTTTTTGAGCCCAAGGCTATCAGAATTACACCTCCATTGACAATCTCTAAAGAAGAAATTATAAAAGGTTGTCAAATAATTACTACAGTTTTAGATTCAATATAACATTAAGACAACTCTCTTAAGTTGTTGATTTTCAATTAATAATTTACCTTAAGTAAGGTAATCATTCAATGTTAATTATTTTGTTAAAAACATTACATCAAAAACAGAAATTGAGCGAATCATAAGAGTAATTTTATTCTAGTGAATGATTAAACCGCTATATGAATTACAGTCACGACGACGAAAATTTTCCGCTTACCAGATTCGAATCCATGCTTAAGACAAATGATATTTTGTTCTTTGATTCTAGTGAATTCGAAAACATTATTCACCACTATCTTGAAAATGGTAAAATTGCCTTAGCAAAACGAGCCATAAAATTAGGTTTAGAACAACATCCGACATCTATTAATCTTAGATTATTTCAGGTTGAAATACTAGTTATAGAAAATAAATTCTCAGAGGCTGATGATGTATTAGATAAACTTCATGATTTAGAACCTGCAAACGAAGAAATTTTTATTCAGAAAGCCAATGTATTGTCAAAACAAGACTTGCATCAACAGGCAATAGACACGCTTCTAATTGCTATAAGCATGTCTAATACACCAGAAACTGATGGAGATCTATATGCTTTAGTTGGTATGGAGTACTTATTCTTAGATCAATTTGATAATGCTATCGTTTATTTTAAGAAGTGTTTAGAAACGGATAGAACAGATTATTCTGCACTACATAATATTGTCTATTGTTACGATTTTTTAAATAAAAATGCCGAAGCTATAACGTATCTTAATGAGTTTTTAGACAACAATCCTTATTGTGAAGTTGCTTGGCATCAATTAGGTAAACAATATTTCACTATAAAAGATTACGGAAAAGCAAATGCAGCTTTTGATTTTGCAATTATATCTGATGATACTTTTGTAGGTGCTTATATAGAAAAAGGCAAGGTTTTAGAGAAATTAAAACTCTATGATGAGGCTATTGAAAACTACAAAATAACATTAGCATTAGATGACCCAACTTCATTCGCATTACTAAGAATTGGGCATTGCTTTGAAAAGCTTGGACAAGAAGATTTAGCAATACAATTTTTCAAAAAAACGGTAGATGAAGATCCGTTATTAGATAAAGGCTGGATTTCTATTACTAAGTTTTATACAAAACGTTTAAACTATCAGAAGGCATTATATTATATAAAAAAAGCTGTAAACATTGATGGAGATAACCCTTTATATTGGAAGTTATATGCCACAGTAAATAAGCGCTTAAATTTCCTTGAAGAAGCTGAGCGCGGTTATAAACGTACTTTAGAATTAGGTAATTACGAACTAGAAACTTGGCTTGATCGTGGAGATATTTTAATTGCTTTGGGAGAATACGAAGCTTCTATTTTCAATTTAATACAAGCAGCTGAGTTTTACCCAGAAAATGCTGAAATAGAATATAGACTTGGTGGTTTACACTTTTCATTACATCAAATCGAAGAAGGTCGTTTTCACCTTAAAAATGCAGTAAGATTAAATATCGATTATAGTTTTATTATTTCAGAGTTATTCCCAAATTTAGGAGATAAGCCAATGGTTAGAGCTATAATTTCAGATTCTAAAAAGACTTCCAACTAAAAAAATCCATACCTTAGCACTTCTTATTTCTTAAAAGAATGCAAAGACGATTTTTAGATTACTTAATTATAACTTTTAAAGGCATTGCTATGGGAGCTGCAGATGTTGTTCCTGGTGTTTCCGGTGGAACAATTGCCTTTATTTCAGGTATTTACGAAGAACTCATAGAAAGCATTGATAAAGTTAGTTTAGGAGTTTTTAAAGTATGGAAAAAAGAGGGCTTTAAAACCGTATGGAACTCTATAAATGGCAACTTTTTATTGGCACTATTCTCTGGTATAACCATAAGTATTTTATCTCTAGCCAAATTAATAAAATGGCTATTACACAATGAACCAATCTTATTATGGTCATTCTTTTTTGGATTAGTTTTAGCGAGCATATTATATATCGCAAAACAAATAAAAGATTGGTCTTTAAAAATTTTATTGGCTATTATTTTGACCTCAGTCCTATCGTATTTTATAACTCTTGCAGAACCATTTGCTTCACCAGATAGCTCAATATATTTATTGTTTTGTGGTTTCATAGCAATAATAGCTATGATTTTACCTGGTGTTTCTGGTGCATTTATTTTATTAATATTAGGCGCATATCAAACTGCAATTGACACCATTAATAATTTAATAGAAGGCTTGACCACGGGAAATATGGATCTTTTTAAAGATGCATTATTAAAATTTTTCCTTTTAGCTATAGGAGCAGTAATTGGGTTAAAAGTTTTTTCGAAAACTTTAAACTGGATGTTTAAACATCTAAAGAATTTGACCTTAGCTATATTGACTGGTTTTATGATTGGGTCACTAAATAAAATATGGCCTTGGAAAGAAGTTTTAAAAACACGAGTAAACTCTGAAGGGGAAACTGTAACCTTACTAGATAAAAGTATTCTTCCATCATCTTACAGCGGAGATAACCAAATACTTATGGCTCTAACATTTATAGTTATAGGTTTTGCAGCAATACTTATTTTAGAAAACTTAGGAAAACAAAAAAGTAAAGCCTAATGCATAGCACAAGAAACCTAAAAGATCGTATATTCTTGGTCATAAAGGGTTTGGCTATGGGAGCTGCAAATAAAGTACCAGGCGTTTCAGGAGGTGTTGTTGCTTTTGTTGCTGGCTTTTACGAAGAATTTATTTATTCTTTACAACGCGTTAATAGAACCGCGTTCAAGCTCTTCTTTAATGGTCGTTTCAAAAGTTTTTATCGTTATATAAATGGTAAATTTTTAGGATTATTATTCTTAGGAATGGTTGTTAGTTACTTCAGTGTTTCTAAAATTCTCAATTACCTTATTGTTAATTACGAACTCTATGTTTGGAGTACTTTTTTCGGAATGATTTTAGGCTCAATTTACTACATCAGTAAAGATTTTAAGGATTGGAATAGAAACACAATTACTGCCATTATATTGGGAGCTGTAGTGGGAATAAGTATTAGTTTTCTAGATCCTGCAATGGAAAATGACAACTTATCATTTGTGTTTTTCTGTGGAATCATAAGTGTATCTGGCATGACATTACCTGGTTTTTCCGGGTCCTTTATTCTTATTTTATTAGGTAATTATGTCTTGCTTCTTGTAGATTCAGTAAATGCGCTTTATGATTCAATTTTTGATGTTTTTAAAGGAGATTTTGAGTTCATTAAGAATGAAGTACGTATGAGAATGCTAAAGGTTTTAGCAGTTTTTACTTTAGGCTCAGTTGCTGGCTTAGTTACCTTTTCTCATATTCTTAACTACATACTAAAACATTATAAAAGTATTACCATGGCGACCATAGTTGGTTTTATTATTGGTTCACTTGGTGTGGTTTGGCCATGGAAAAGAACCGATTTCAAAATTGCGGAAGACGGTTCATTTCTTTTAGATTCTACTGGAAAGCAAATCATTGAAAATTACACACGTTTTTTTCCAGAATTCAACACCCAAACTTATATTGCAATTGCTTATATTGCCCTAGGAATCCTGATAGTTTTAGGATTAGAATGGTATGGACGACAGACAAAACAAATCAAAGCTTAAATTTGGACTGGTAGGAAGAGATATTTCTTATTCTTTTTCTAGAAGCTATTTTGCTAATAAATTTAGATCAGAAAATTTACAACACACCTATGTTAATTTCGATTTAAAATCTATTAATGAGCTTGATAGCATTATTAAAAGCACTCCGAACTTAAAAGGTCTTAATGTTACTATTCCTTATAAAGAGGAAGTTATGCCAATACTTGATGATATAAATAAACGTGCTAAAAAAATTGGGGCTGTTAACACGATTAGAATTACACGCTATCAAAAATTGATTGGTTACAATACAGATTATTATGGGTTTAAAAATTCATTAAAACCGTATTTAAAAAAGCACCATAAAAGAGCACTAATATTAGGAACTGGAGGTGCTTCTAAAGCTATAGCATATGCTCTAAAAAAACTGAAGATTGATTATGATTATGTGTCTCGTTCTGAAAAGGAAGGTGTGAAATTTTTGTATTCAGATTTAACAAACGAGATTATTTCAACATACAACATAATTATTAATTGTACTCCTATTGGCACATTTCCAAATGTAAATGAATGTCCAGATATCCCATATGAAGCCATTACTGACAAGCACATTTTATATGATCTCATTTATAATCCTGAACAAACAAAGTTTCTTAGTTGCGGAGATATGAAAGGAGCTTCTACAATTAATGGGCTAGAAATGCTTCGATTACAGGCAGAAAAATCATGGGAAATTTGGAATAAGTCATAAAATTCTTATAAAAACATAAGTGATAAAGGTATTTCCGAATATATTTCGGCATTTGTTACTATCTTTATATTCGCACAAAAAACATGACATATGTCTGAGAATGATAACCTGCTAGAAGCAGACGGAAAAAACGAAGTAGAATCTAAAGAGACTGCTCCTACACAAGAAACAACTAATGAACTTGAAAATGTAATTGAAGTTAAAGTTGAAAAAACTGAAGCTGAATTGGAAACAACATCTGAACTATTAGATGCTGAAGAAAAACCTGAAACGGAAGCTGAAAAAATAGATCATGTAGATGAGATTGAAGCCTCTAATGCAGAAGATGCAGAAGATGAGTCAAACGCTGAACGTCACGAGCTTGAAGAAAAAGATTACCATGCAATGACTATGGATCAGTTAGTAACTGAATTCAATATGCTTTTAAAGCATCAAAAGGTTCAAACAATTTCTAAGCATATTAATGAAATTAAGGGAGAATTCAATTCTAAATTTAGCGCGCTTCTTGATGAGAAAAAAGAAGAGTTCATCAATGAAGGTGGTAAAGAAATCGATTTTTACTATATCAATGATACTAAGAAGTTATTCAACTCTCTTTATAAAGAATACAAACAATCTATAAATTCATATTACAAGGATCGCGAACAAAATCTAAAGCAAAACCTTGAAAACAGATTACAAATTATAGAGGATATAAAAGGTTTACTTAATGTTGAAGAAAACATGGGTACAACCTATAAAACTTTTAAAGAATTACAAGAAAAATGGCGTAATGCTGGTCCTATACCAAGAGATAAGTATAATAATGCTTGGAATACATATCATCATCATGTAGAACGTTTTTACGACTTCTTGCATCTCAATAATGATTTGCGAGACATGGATTTTAAACACAACTTAGACCAAAAACTAAAAATCATTGAGCGTGCTGAAGAGTTAGCAAAAGATGAGAATACTAATCGTTCATTTAGAGAATTACAAGTCCTACATAAACTTTGGAAAGAAGAACTTGGACCTGTAGGTAAAGCGCATAGAGAAGTCATTTGGGAACGTTTTAGTGCGGCAACTAAAACAATACATGATAAGCGCCAAGCCTATTATGCGGATATGGATAAAGCCCATGAAAAAAACCTTGAACGTAAAGAAGAAATTATAGCACAAATAAATGCTGTAAATGAAGATTCTACAAGTTCTCATAGTATATGGCAGAAAAAAATAAAGACCGTAGAGCAACTTCGTGAAGATTTCTTTAATGCTGGTAAAGTACCTCTTAAAGTTAATGAAGCAACTTGGGCAAAATTCAAAGATTCAGTTAGAACTTTTAATCGTGGTAAAAATAAATTTTATAAAGAGTTAAAAAAAGATCAATACGAAAACCTAAGCAAGAAAAAGGATTTAATAAAAATAGCAGAAGATAATAAAGACAGTGAAGATTTCACAACTGTGACGCCTTTGATGAAGAAAATCCAGAATGAATGGAAAAAAATCGGACACGTCCCAAGACGTGATAGTGATAAAATATGGAAGCAATTTAAAGGAGCTTGTAATCACTATTTTGATAGAATGCATGCTGAACGTAAAGCTAAAGATCAGCACTTATATGATGCATTTGATAAGAAAACAAAACTTCTAGACGGTTTGAAAGCTTTAGAGTTATCCGAAGATCCAAAAGCTGATATACAAATTTTACAAGCTAAAATTTCTGAGTGGAAAGACGTTGGGTATGTACCACAGAACAAACGTTATATTGATGGTAAATTTTACAAAGCCATTGATGATGCTTTTGATAAACTAAAAATGGATAAGTCTAAATTAGAGATGATAAAGTTTGAAAGTAAACTCGAAAACTTAGCCAACTCTGATGATACAAGATTATTGGATAACGAACAAAATTTTATCCGTAAAAAAATTAGTGAAGTAAAAGCTAAGATTAATCAGTTAGAAAATAATTTACAGTTTTTCTCTAATGTAAAAGAAGATAATCCATTAGTAAAAGAGGTACATAAAAATATTGACAACCATAAAAAGCAACTAGACACTTGGAAAGCCAAATTGACTAAGGTTCGTGGGATGTATTCATAAAATAAATCATTTTAAAAATCATGGATAAAAAGTTATTGGGTAACTTTATTATTGCATTTCCAACGGCAGCCTATGTAACTTTTAATATTGTGATGAATAATTACAGTGGTGGATTTGATTGGATTAAGTTTATAATAACAATGCTGATAGTTATGACTAGTTACGCCATTGGCAATCGTATTAAAAATAAAGGAGAAGCTGAATAATATACAAATCAAAACCCACTTGTGCTTTACAAGTGGGTTTTGCCCTAACTAAACTAAATTAACCTTAATTACAACCGCTTAAAATAATAATTAAGATATCCTACTAAGATTATAAAAACGTTTTTGTTTCCATATATATTATCTACGTAGGAAAATTACTTTTGGATGTCTATTATATAATTTTTTGAAAGTTTTAACATTCTAGTATTATTATCATTCCTGCGAAGGCAGTAATCTATAATAACAAAATGATTTTAGTGGATTCCTGCCTTCGCAGGAATAACAGAATTGCTATAGCGATTTAGCCTCTTTCCAAAAAATATCCATTTCAGAAAGTGTCATGTCTTTCAAAGATTTGTTCAAATCTTTGGCTTTATGCTCTAAGTATTGAAAACGTTTAATAAATTTTTTATTAGTACGTTCAAGCGCATTTTCAGGATTTAATTTTAAGAATCGTGCGTAATTAATCATTGAGAATAAAACATCGCCAAATTCACTTTCAATAGCATCTTGGTTCCCATTTGCTATCTCAACTTTTAGTTCAGCTAGCTCCTCCTCTACTTTTTCAAAAACTTGTTCTGGCTCTTCCCAATCAAATCCAACGCCAGATACTTTATCTTGTATACGATTGGCTTTTACCATAGCTGGTAAACTTTTTGGAACACCTTCGAGAACACTTTTCTTACCTTCTTTAAGTTTTAACTGCTCCCAATTACGCTTAACATCTTCTTCGTTTTCTACTTTAACATCGCCATAGATATGTGGATGACGATCAACTAATTTATCACTAATACTATTACAAACATCTGCAATATCAAAGTCATTAGTTTCACTTCCAATTTTAGAATAAAAAACAATATGCAATAATACGTCTCCTAATTCCTTTTTAACCTCATCTAAATCATTGTCTAGAATAGCATCACCTAATTCGTAAACTTCTTCAATAGTTAAATGGCGTAAAGACTCTAGTGTCTGCTTTTTATCCCATGGACATTGCTCTCGCAATTCATCCATAATAATTAACAAACGCTCAAAGGCTTTTAATTGGGCCGCTTTATTAGACATATTTATTCTTCTTCTTCAGAAGAAACAGTTTCTTCTTCTGTTTCTAGTGCACCTAAAAGGTTATTTTTTTGAAGTAAATTATACCATTGCACTACTTTTTTAATATCAGAAGGATATACACGATCTTCATCGTAATCTGGCAATACTTCGAAGAAAAACTCTTCTAAAATATCTTTTCCGTCTTTATGACTTATTGATGTTGGATTGCCATTTTCTTTTTCTTTAATCTTTTTTAGCACCTCTCTTAATGGTACTTCTTCAGTCAACGTATAAATAGCTATTTCACTTAAAATACTAATGTTACTATGTGCTCCAACTGTAATTCTTTTTTTGTCAATTAAAGATTCTACTACTGCACCAGTTCTTGTTTGGGTTACGATTTGGTATAATCCCGGTTTTCCTGAAACGGATAAAATTTTATCTAAACTCATTTATATTGTATTAGCGTTTCCTGCTCATTGCCGGAAAACGCATTCTGTAATCTATTTTTATCTTACCTTTTGAAATATTAGTAAGCTTTCCTTTTATTAAACGCTTTTTGAATGACGATAGTTTGTCTGTAAATAAAATGCCTTCAATATGATCATATTCATGCTGAATCACGCGAGCGATTAATCCATCGTATTCTTCTACATGTGTATTAAAATTTTCATCGTGATATTGAATTTTAATCTTTGGTTGTCTAAATACGTCTTCCCTTACATCTGGAATGCTTAAACAGCCTTCATTAAAAGCCCATTCATCACCTTTCTCTTCTAAAATCTGAGCATTAATAAACGTTTTTTTGAAATTCTTAAGCTGTTCTTGCTCGTCTTCAGAAAAACTTTCATCCTCTGCAAAAGGCTCAGTATCTACTAAAAACAAACGTATTGGTAATCCAATTTGTGGAGCTGCTAAACCAACACCATATGCGCCATACATAGTTTCGTACATATTTTCGATAAGCGTACTTAGCTTTGGATAATCTTTATCAATATCCTTGGCCTTTTTCTTTAAAACAGTATCGCCATATGCAACGATTGGTAAAATCATAGTTTGTTATTTTCGAGTGCAAAAGTACAATTCTTATTTAAAAATTTGAAGCCAAATAACTTTGTAAAATAAGTGTTGCACTAATTTCGTCAATTAAAGCTTTGTTTTGACGTTGCTTTTTCTTCAAACCACTATCTATCATAGTCTGAAATGCCATTTTAGATGTAAAACGCTCATCAATACGTACTACAGGAATATCTGGTATAGACTTAGTTAACTGATCTAAAAATTTCTGAATATACACCTCACTATCCGAAGCTGTATTATCCATTTGTTTGGGTAAGCCTACGACAAATCGTTCTACATTTTCTGTAGCAATATATTTTTTTAGAAACGTAATAAGCTCTTTGGTTTCAACAGTGGTAAGACCAGATGCTATAATCTGCATCTCATCAGTAACTGCAATACCTGTTCGCTTTGTTCCGTAGTCTATGGCTAAAATTCTTCCCATTGCACAAAGATAATGTAATAAAAAACGCCTCTTTACAAAAAGAAGCGTTTTTAAATAATTAGCTATCAATTAAGTTATGATTTTTTACCCTCTATAAATAAATCATCGTTAATTACTTATAAGACACAATACTTTTAGATTGGTCACAAATTATTTTTACAGTTTTATAAAAAAAAGAAAACTCCTCAATCTTAAGGGGAGAGGAGTTTTCGAAATCAGCTATTAATTAAATTCTCAGATAAAGTTATTTAGAAATAAATTATCATCATTTAATTATTAGTAAGACACTGCTTTTTTGAATAGGTCACAATTTTCCACAAATATTTTTTGAAAGGTTGTAATGCCCTTATCTTTACGGCTTAATTTTACAGTTAAATATGACACAATTACAATCTATTATAGAGAACGCTTGGAATGACCGTTCACAACTAAAAAATGAAGAAACTATTAATGCCGTAAGAAGCGTTATTGATCTTATTGATTCTGGGAGCTTAAGAGTCGCAGAACCTATTGAAGGTGGTTGGCAAGTTAACGAATGGGTAAAAAAAGCTGTGGTTTTATACTTTCCTATTCAGAAAATGGAAACCTTTGAAGTTGGTATTTTTGAATATCACGACAAAATTCCTCTAAAACGTAATTATGCCGAAAAAGGAATTAGAGTTGTACCTCATGCAGTAGCAAGACACGGAGCCTATATTTCGCCTGGTACTATTTTAATGCCAAGTTATGTAAATATTGGAGCTTATGTAGATGAAGGTACTATGATAGATACATGGGCTACAGTTGGTAGCTGCGCACAGATTGGTAAAAATGTACATCTTTCTGGTGGAGTTGGTATTGGTGGTGTTTTAGAACCTTTACAAGCAGCTCCAGTTATTATTGAAGATGGTGCATTTATTGGTAGTCGTTGTATTGTTGTTGAAGGAGTTCGTGTTGAGAAAGAAGCTGTTTTAGGTGCTAATGTGGTTTTAACCATGAGTACAAAAATTATTGATATTACTGGTGATGAGCCTGTTGAAACAAAAGGTGTTGTTCCTGCGCGTTCTGTTGTTATTCCAGGAAGTTATACTAAAAAATTCAAAGCAGGTGAATTCCAAGTCCCTTGTGCTTTAATTATAGGAAAACGTAAAGAAAGTACAGATAAAAAAACCTCTCTTAATGATGCTTTACGTGAGTATGATGTAGCGGTTTAATATACTGTTACAAGAAATCTTAAAAACTTTAAATTCTAAATTCCAATATGAATCGCATTCTATTGGAATTTGGTGTTTTTTATTTGTAATTTGAATTTTCAATATGAAAGTATTAATCATTCAACAAAAAATGATAGGTGATGTTTTAGCAACAAGCATTTTGTTTGAAGCTATAAAACACAAGTATCCTGATGCTGAATTACATTATGTACTCAATTCACATACCTATCCTGTTGTTGAAGGTAACCCTTTTATAGATCAGTTTCATTTTTTTACACCTGAATACGAGAATAGTAAACGAAAATTATGGCATTTTGTTAATCAATTGCGAAAGGAAAATTATGATGTAGTTATAGATGTGTATTCACAAATCTCTAGTCATCTTATTTCATTAAGATCTAAAGCCAAAACTAAAATATCTATTGATAAAGGTCACAATGCATTAATTTTTAATCACAGATTTGAGCACAAAATAAAACCAGATACAACTGCAGGATTAGCAATTGAAAATAGAATGCAATTATTACAACCCTTAGATATTGATCCTTCTATAATTGTAAGACCTAAAATTTATTTGACTAATTCTGAAAAAACGAATGCTAAACAGTTTTTAGAAGTTAATGGTATTAATTTAAGTAAACCATTATTTATGATTGGTGTTTTAGGTAGTGGAAATAATAAAACGTATCCTTTTGATTACATGGCTAAAGTGATTGAGAGTGTAGTTTCTAAGCAACCTGAAAGTCAAATCTTATTCAACTATATTCCTAAACAAGAAACCAAAGCAAAAGCAATTTTAGAGTTATGCGCTTCAGAAACAAAAAAGCAAATTTACTTTGAGGTTTTTGGAAAAAGTTTGAGAGATTTTTTAGCGATAACATCACACTGCACTGCTTTAATTGGTAATGAAGGTGGAGCTATAAATATGGCAAAAGCTTTAAGTATTCCAACCTTTACTATTTTCTCTCCTTGGATTAAAAAAGAAGCTTGGAATATGTTTGATGATGGAGTAAAACATGTTTCAGTGCATCTTAGAGATTATGATGACACTAAATATGCAAATATTAAACATCCTAAGGAATTAAAATCTAAAGCTTCAGAATTGTATCAACAATTTAAACCTATCTATTTCAAAGAAGAATTGACTAGATTTTTAAAACAATTTAGCTAGTTTTTTTAATTCCATGCTCAGTCCACTTTAAATTTTCTTTCTTTACCTTGGCTCTAATAGCCAAATTACGGTCTAAAGATTCTTGTGTTTTATAGCCTCTAGCATGATCTAAATGCAAACAAATAGCCTTATATCTAATCTGCTTTGTTTTAATATCATTATTAATTAGACGTTCACCCAACTCTCTATCTGGACCACCATATTGCATACGCTCGTCATAACCATTAATTGCAATTAAATCTGCTTTCCAAGCTGAAGAATTGCAATTATTAAAAGTAGCACCTGTAGGAGTAAGTACATCCAAAAACTTTGCTAAACCATCTTTAACTGATAATTTTAAAGTGTTTTTACTACCTAACTCACCTTTAGACTTTAACCATTTTACATCGAAGCAATTGTGTGTTTTAATATCACCTTCTGAAATAGTTTCACTCAAATCCATATTCAATTTACAATAACCGCCAGATAAGAAATAGCCTTCTTCTGCATGTTTGGCATGAGTTTCCACAAAATCTTTACGAGGAATACAATCACCATCTGTAAATAAGATGTATTCATTTTTTGCCATGACTATAGCTTCATTCAAAATCTTTTGACGTCTATAGCCTTTATCTTCATGCCATGCATGTATAATATTCACAGGATAATCTGCTTTGAATCGATCAATCATTTCCTTAGTCTCACTAGTAGATCCATCATCAGCTATAATAACATCAAAATTTTTATACGTCTGAACACTATAACCATATAAAACCTTTTCTAACCAATCAATTTTATTATATGTGGCAATAATTACTGTAATATTAGGTAATGCCATGGCATATTATTTTTTAATACCAAATTTGGTATATGTTGATTTATTCTTTTTCGTTTCTAATCTTATATCCTTATTTAATGATTCTGACTTATCATTTTTGTAAGGTCTATCGTGGTGCAAATGTAAGCAAATAGTACTGTATCGGACTTGCAAAAATACAACACCATTGTTCTTCATACGTTCACCAACTTCCCTATCTTCTCCTCCATATTTCATACGTTCATCAAAACCATTTACTTCTAAGATATCCGTTTTGTAACAGGATACATTCATCCCATCAAAGGTTGCTTTTGTTGGTGTTAATGCATTTAGAAGATTGGCTTTAAATTTTGACTTGGTTAGCTTATTAAATTTAAAGCTTTTGGGTTGACCTTGTACAATTAACCAATCTTTATCAAAACAGTTTTGCTGTGAAATAATCTCTGTTGAAATTTGGTCGGAAATCGATTTTGTTAATTTAAAATAACCACCTGACAATGCACATTTTCGTTTACTCAAATACTTGTGTGTTGCGACAAAATCTTTACGTGCTATACAATCTCCATCAGTAAAAATAAGATAATGTCCATTTGATGCCAATATTGCTTTATTCAAAATCTTGGTTTTCTGAAAACCATCATCCTCGTGCCAAACATGGATTATACTTATATCAGTTTTTAAAGAGAACTCATCAACAACTTTCTTTGTTCTATCATCTGAACCATCATCTGCAATTATAATTTCAAAACCTTTTATAGTTTGAATACTGTAACTATGTAACACCAACTCCAACCATCTTGGTTGGTTATATGTACTTATAATTACTGAAGTTTGTTGATTAGATTCCATAAGCGCAAAAATACTATTTTTACAGCAGTGAATTTATGTGTATGCTAAAACTATCTGGAGTCATTATTACATTTAACGAAGAACGAAACATTGAGAAATGTTTACAATCTTTAGTTAATGTTGTTGATGAAATTGTAGTAGTAGATTCAAATTCAACAGACAATACCAAAAAGATATGCGAACGCTATAACGTCAACTTCATTACACAAGAATTTTTAGGGTATATAGAACAAAAAAACTTTGCTTTAGACCAAGCTAGCTATAATCATATCATATCTTTAGATGGAGACGAAGCTTTATCTGAAGAACTTCAAAAATCTATACTTACTTTAAAAACCAATTGGAATTTTGATGGTTATTATACAAATCGTTTTAATAATTTTTGTGGTCAATGGATTAAATATTCAGACTGGTATCCTAATAAAAAGCTTCGGGTTTTTGATAGACGAAAGGCTGAATGGAAAGGTCTAAATCCTCATGACAACGTACAACTTTACGATGAGAGCGCACAAATTGGTCATTTAAATGGTGATATTTTACATTGGACGTATCGCACTTATGACGAAATGGATAAAAAGACGGATTATTTTTCTACAATAGCCGCAAAAGCCTACTATGATAATCATAAGACGGCTCCAATAATTAAGTTACTTTGGAACCCTTCATGGGCCTTTTTTAAAGCATTCTTTTTAAGACTTGGATTTTTAGATGGATTAAATGGATTTAGAATTTGCTATCAGACAGGAAAAATCACCTATTTAAAATATCTTAAATTACGTAAGTTATATAGAGCAATTAGTTAACGTCTTTTTTTTCTCCAAAAAAAATACCTCTTTTTAAAAGCTTCTTTCTTCTTAAAACTAGATGAAAATTTTTCCGAAAAGAAATACATCCGCTTTCTTACTTCACCATGTGGCTTATTAATTAGCTTAGCGTATTCATCACTAATAATATCTAGCATATAATCTTTTGGTGATAAACGCGCAAAATTGGCTAATCGTTCATTATAACTAAGCGTTTTAAAATCCATTCTATTGAGATCTACCAAATAAAAATCGTAGCCATTATCCACTTTTTTTATCAATGTATTTCCTGGAGAATGATCTAAAAAATGAATACCATTTTCGTGTAATTGAAATGTAAATTGAGTAAACCTCCTTAATATATTTTCATAGTCTTCACACTGAGGTTCATCTATTAATTTACGGATTGTAAAATCATAGTCTAATTGTTTACTTATATAGTAACTTTTTCCGAATGAGAATAATGATTTAAATTCTATATAAGCCTCAGGTGTAGGAGTTAATATGCCAGATGAGAGTAATTTTTCAGCATATAGAAAAGATCGCTCTGCTTTACTCTTTCTAAAAAAACGATATACTATTTTGTTAACTAAATTAGGGACTTTAAAGCCTTTTATATTATATAAAACACCATCTACATCAATGATTTTAATAACATTTCTGTATCCTGTCCCGATTAGCTCACCTTGATGTCCAAAGCTATTTATTGTAGTTATTAACCTTTCTTTGGTGAGTGAAGAGTTAGAATGTATTTTAATAGTTAAAGACATGAAAGTATTAGTCAACTTAAGCTGCAAAAGTAAGTATTTAAAATGTGCTGTTCAAATCACAAAACATACAGGTATAGGAAATAAATAATTTAGTAAATTTGTCCTTATCTAATCACCATTCATGTTTAAACATTACCTAATTACACGTTTTAACCTAAAGAATAAAAATTGGGATGTAACTAAGAATAATGAATCGCTTTTAACGCGTGAATGGATGACACATCGTATTAGTCTATTCGAAAATTTCTGTTTACCATCTGTGGCAAGTCAAACCAACAAAGAATTTTGTTGGTTATTATTTTTTGATTCCACTACTGACAATGACTTTAAAGAAACGTTCCAATTATTATTAAAACCCTACCCTCATTTTAAAGCATTTTTTATAGACGGCATGGATGCATTTCATTCGTCTATTAAATCTTACATTGATGAGGATGCTAAAGATACCTCTTACATTATTACTTCTAGAATAGATAATGATGATTGTATTCATAAAGACTACATTAAAACGATTCAGCTACAATTTCAGTCGCAAGATTTTATGGCTATTGATATTCTAAAGGGCTATTCTTTACAAGTGTCACCAGATATTATGTTGGGAAAAAAAGAGCATATTTTTAATCCATTTATAAGTTTGATTGAAAAAAATGAAAGTCCAAAAACTGTTTGGTTTAGCGATCATAACATGTGGAAAAAAGAATCACGACGAATCGAAATTGCTAACAAGCGCTTATGGATGTCTATTATTCACGAAAAGAATAAAGTAAATGAATTTGATGGTTATGATAATGTAAATTGGGATAAAGTAAAATCAGACTTTATTGTTTCTAAAGTCATTGATACTAAAGTTTCAAAAGATATCATTCCTCGCAAACAATGGAGCTATTTGAGTTTTAAAAATAAACTCTATGTTAATTATGTTTTGATAAGTAAAAAGTTAAAAAAAGCTCTAGGTTTATATAAAATTAAGTAAGGTTGAAATTCTTACTTTTACACTCACTAAATTTCCTTTGTTAATGCGATTAATACAATTTACAGCTTCCAATGGTTGGAGAGGTCACGAGCAAAAAATCATCTATTTATATGAAGCTTTTAAAACTGAAGGCCACGTTGAGGATCAATGGATTGTTTGCCCTCAAGATTCTGAATTATTTCGCATTGCAACAGATAAAGGAATGCAAGTCATTCCTTTTGAATATAAATCGGAATACAGCTTGTCTTATGCAAAGGCATTTAAAAAATTAGCTGAAAAAAAAAGAGCATCAGTTATTTTTATTCATAGCAGTAAGGCTCATACAATTGCAGTGCTTTCAAAATTTGTTTTTAAATCTAAAGTACCATTAGTACTTTGCCGAACCTTGATAAAACGTGTAGACACTAACTTTTTTAGAAAGTGGAAATACAACTATAAAGGCATTAAAAAAATTATTTGTGTATCACAGCCTGTAGTAGAGTCTTTAAAATTTGCAGTTAAAGACCATAGTAGGTTTACAGTAATTGGCAGCGTAACCGATATTAATAAGTTTAAAAAGCAAGAAGCAACAGGTGTGTTACATAATGAATTTAGTATTCCTAAAGATTATAAACTCATTGGAAACATTGCTGAATTCACAGGCTTCAAAGACCATTATACATGGATAGATACTGTTGAGATTCTTGTGAAAGAGAATAAAATTAAAGCCAAATACATACTTGTTGGTAAAGGAAGTATGGAACAAGATATTAGGGATTATGTTGAAGAAAAAGGGTTGAGTAAGAATATAATTTTTACTGGCTTTAGACGTGATATACCTGAAATTCTGCCAGAATTAGACTTATTTTTATTTACATCTAATAATGAGCCAACTGGAGGTGTTCTTTTAGAATCTTATGCTTGTAAAGTTCCTATAGTTGCTGCAGATGCTGGAGGTATATCTGAAGTTATCGTTGATGGTGAAACTGGTCTTTTAGCAAAAGTGGGCAATGCAAAAGATTTTGCTGCTAAAGTAACTTTATTAATGAATGATAATGCACTACAAAATAAGTTGACTTCTAATGGTTACCAATATCTTTTAGATAATTTTACAAAATCAGTTATCGCCAAAAAGATGTATAATGAATTAGCTAAGCATCAACTTGAATAGGCAATTTTATTAAATTTCCCATTTTTTTATTTAAAGACTCTATGTAGTTACGTTTCATACCGCCTTTATGGAAAAAAGTTAGTTCACCAAAATAAACTTTAGATCCAATCGCATACAAATCAACTCTAATAAAGATAAAGTCTTTAGATAAAATCTTTGATAATCTTACCATCTCTTCAAAATTTTCAGGCTTTTCAATGGTCTGTTTTAAATGATTTTGAGTAATAGCTTCAGGTTCAATTTTTTTCCAATCAATAGTATAATAAGTTTCCTTTATTCTATCATCTTCAAAAGTTTTAACATGAATATATTTGGGTACACCATGAAAGCACATAAATTTATAATCAACGATATGATCATTATCTAACTGATCAAGATATTTTTCAGCTATAATTCTTGGCTTGATATCTTTATATATATATTCTTTGTACTTATTAAAATAATTAGTGTTGATGTATTTTTTCAATTTTAACTTCGCATCATCCCAATTAAGTTGAGCCTTATCCTTGACTATTATATTATAACCTGAACCATGTGTTCCTTTTAATACAAATTTATTTGGCAAATCATTAAGATTAATAGCCTCTACATTATCATACACTTCGATTAAATCATTTAAATACTTTTCGCCTATTTTTTCTTTAATAAAATCTCGAACTTCAAATTTATCAACATATTTTTGATAGTCTTGCTTATAGAGATTCAGCTTCAGCCATTGTATTTTATCAGCAAATTCTTTAGGTTGTTCTAAATTTAAATGTCTCTTATTTTTTAAGTAAAAATGCGTCTTTAAATACGCTTCAACTTGATTTGGTTTATTATTCAAAAATTTAGAAAGTAATTGATAATACTTCCGCTCTAAAAAATTCATATACGTAAAAATGGTTATGAATGTAAATGTAAAAATTAAAGAAATTAATAGTGTCAAATCTTATAATTTTCTCAATAAATAAATAGCGCATTAGATTTTAAAAGATTAACCCCGTATCGTATCTTTGCACAGCTAGAAATCACAGTCTTTTTTCTTTAACATTTATAGAATAACTGTGACTAAAACTCCATATGAATCATAAACGAGCTATAAAGTATAATATCTTTAATATCATTTCTCAATCTGCAGAAGAATTGCAAATAGACTGTTATGTTATTGGTGGTTTTGTTCGTGATTATTTATTAGATCGTGGAGATGCAAAGGATATTGATATTGTAGCTGTTGGTAGTGGTATAGAACTTGCAAAACAAGTTTCTAAAAACATACCTAACCAACCCAAAGTCCAAATCTTTAAAACCTACGGAACAGCGATGTTGCGTTATGATGATATTGAAATTGAATTTGTTGGTGCTCGCAAAGAAAGTTACACAGAAGACAGTAGAAACCCTGTTGTAGAAAATGGAACACTTAAAGATGATCAAAATCGACGTGACTTTACAATTAATGCGCTTGCCTTAAGTTTAAACAAAGTTAATTTCGGTGAACTTCTAGATCCTTTTAGTGGTATTGAAGATTTAGATACAGGTATTATTCGTACGCCTTTAAATCCAGATATCACCTATAGTGATGATCCTTTACGTATGATGCGTGCTATTCGATTTGCGACACAGTTAAACTTTAAAATTGAAGATACTTCTCTTAAAGCCATTGCTGATAATAAAGATCGAATTAAAATCATAACCAAAGAACGCATTGTTGTTGAACTTCATAAAATTTTAGAAAGTAAAACGCCTTCAATTGGTTTTATTCTGCTGGAAAAAACTGGCCTCTTAGAATATATACTTCCAGAATTAACAGCTTTAAAAGGCATTGATGAAATTGAAGGTCAGCGTCATAAAGATAATTTCTACCACACATTAGAAGTTGTAGACAATATTGCTAAAACTACTGATAACCTCTGGTTACGTTGGGCTGCTTTATTACACGATATAGGTAAAGCGCCAACTAAAAAGTTTCATAAAAAAATTGGTTGGACTTTTCATGCCCATGAATTTGTTGGATCTAAAATGGTTTACAAACTATTTAAAAGATTAAAAATGCCATTGAATGACAAAATGAAATTTGTACAGAAAATGGTATTTATGAGCTCGCGACCAATCGTATTAGCATCTGATGTTACAGATTCTGCAGTAAGACGTTTAGTCTTTGATGCTGGTGATTATGTTGATGATTTAATGACTTTATGCGAAGCAGATATTACAACAAAAAATCCTAAAAAGTTCAAGAAGTATCATAACAATTTTCAGAAAGTACGAGATAAAATTATTGAAGTTGAAGAACGTGATCAGATTCGTAATTTTCAACCACCTGTAACTGGTGAAGAGATTATGAAAACCTTCAATTTAAAACCTTCTAAGGAAATAGGTATCATTAAAGAAGCGATTAAAGAAGCCATTTTAGAGGGAGAAATACCGAATGAACATGAAGCTGCTTTTAAATTAATGATAGAAAAAGGAAAAGACCTAGGATTAAAAATAAGTGAAGTATGATAAAGCTGATTAGAACAAATTCTGAAAACGAAGACTTTATTAATCTTGTAAAAGATTTAGACTCTTATTTAAAAATAACTGATGGAGAAGAGCATGATTTTTACAATCAGTTTAATTCCATAAAAACCTTAAAGCATGCAGTAGTTGCTTATTTTAAAAATCAACCTGTCGGTTGCGGAGCATTTAAGAAATTATCTCAGTCTAGCGTAGAGGTAAAGCGGATGTACACTAAAGAAGATGCAAGAGGAATAGGCGTAGCAACAGAAGTTTTAAACGAATTAGAGCATTGGGCTAAGGAGCAAAACTATACGTCTACTGTTTTAGAAACTGGGCTTAGACAAACTGAAGCCGTTCAATTCTACAAAAAGAATGCCTATCAAGTTATTCCTAACTACGGACAATATATCGGTGTTAAAAATAGCTTGTGCTTTGAAAAAAAACTGAAAGATGAAAAAAGATAATAAAAAAGTTATTTACTGGCTACTTATAGGTTGCATCTTAATTTTTATTATGGTAATTGTAGGTGGTATTACTAGGTTAACACATTCTGGTTTATCAATTTCTAATTATAAACTCATCTCTGGTACCATTCCACCAATGAATGAGATTGAATGGAATGAAGCTTTTGACCTCTACAAACAATATCCCGAGTATCAAAAACTGAATTACAATATGAATTTGGAAGAATTCAAAGATATTTATTTTTGGGAATGGATTCATCGTGTTATTGGTCGCTTTATTGGTTTAGTTTTCATTATTCCTTTTCTCTATTTTTTAATTCGAAAACAACTCACTAAATCCACTATTAAAAAAGCGGTTATTCTTTTGGTTATGGGAGGGTTTCAAGGTTTTTTAGGTTGGTACATGGTTAAAAGTGGCTTGGTAGATAGGCCAGATGTTAGTCATTATAGGCTCGCAGCTCATTTAACAACCGCATTCTTAACTTTTGCATATACATTTTGGGTCGCTTTAGATTTAATATTTCCAAATAAAAAAGAGGTTAAAAAGAAGTTTAGGAACTTTATAAGAATTGGCTTAGTTGTTTTAATAATTCAGATTATTTATGGTGCTTTTGTTGCTGGATTAGATGCTGGTTGGATTCATAACCATTGGCCCTTTATGAATGAAGGTAAATTTATTCATGAAACAGTTTACATAGAGCAAAATCCTACATATCTAAACTTTCTCGAAGGAAAGAGCGGTGTACAGTTTGTTCATAGAACACTAGCATATGTTGTTGTGGCGTTTATACTTGCTATTTGGTACAAAGCCAAAAGAATGGCATTAGCTTCGCTGCAGACAAAAGGCATTAATATGCTTTTAATAATGGTTGGTGTGCAATTTTTATTAGGTATTTTAACACTAATATATGCTGTCCCTGTTTGGCTTGGTGTATTACATCAAGTTGGAGCATTTATTTTACTCAGCGCTATGATTTTTACTCTACATCGATTCAGTAAATAATCAAAAAATCATTTAACTTTGCAGTATGATATACAGATTTAGAGTTATCCTAGATAACAATACAGAAGATGATGTGTTTCGCGATTTAGAAATCCGAGAAGGAGACACAATGGAAGATTTACACAATATCATCACACAGTCTTTTGGTTTTGATGGTATGGAAATGGCATCTTTTTATGTTAGTGATGACGAATGGAATCAAGGTGAAGAAATTGCCATGATGGATATGAGTGAAGCTGGCAATCAGGTTAGGATGATGAACGAAACCAATATCAATGATGTTGTTCATGAAGCTGCTACAAAACTTATTTACGTCTATGATTTTATGAACATGTGGACCTTTTATGTTGAGCTAGGTGAAATCGTTGAAGAAGCTCAAGGTACAGATTATCCAAATCTTATGTATGTTCATGGTCAAATACCTGACGAAGCACCTGAAAAGGTTTTTGAAGCTGAAGAAGAAGAGAGTTTTAATGAGTTTGAAGACGATTTAGATGTTGACGATTATTCAGATTTAGACTTTGATGAAAATTGGAATTAAAAAGGTTTTGCATTAACTCCTTCATAATTTCGTTTTACAAAATCTAAGGCATTTTTAACGACTTGTCCCATCGTTTCACTTTTTCTAAATTTTAAATCTAAAGTATAATTGTAGATTTCTTCTTTAAGTTTGTCTATATGTTTCTTTAAAGAAAGCTCATCGTCTTCCATACATGTTAATAATGTATTTATTCGGTTTTGATAACTTATCATTCGCTTTGCAACTATAGAGCGTTCTTCAATTTTATACTGATCTACTGATTCTTTCTGGATTTTATCTTTAACTAACTCCACCATTTTGTAATTTTCCTTAAAAAATTGAGGTCTATAGATTTTCAAATTTCCTTCAAAAGATTGCTGGTCAAAATCTATTGCTCTAATTTTAAATACAACATGGTCAAAATCATGCGTTGGTACAATCACATAGTTATAGGATCGCATATCTCCTAAAAGTCGAATCATACAACGCTCATTAAACTTCACAAATTCTTTAGCAATCTGAGCTTTCTCAGAAGCATTACAATCGTTAAGCATATTCTTAATGAATTCATCTCCAGGAATTCCGGCAATATGTTCCTCTATCAAAGTATCTCTACAAACTAAAAAGTTAAGATTATAAGGAGATAACATATGTTCTAATTCTAATCCATAAACCCTAGAGGCATCTGCCTTTTTTACATAGAAATACGTGTAATTATCGTTAAGAATATTTCTAATTTTTATCCTAAAAGGTTTGGAATTTCCAAAAGTGCAAAAATCTATAGCATCTATATTTAAGTATTTTAAAATGCCTTCACTTCCATCAGAAAGTAAGCTAGAATAGACTTGTTTTAAACTTAAATCAATTTCTTCACGTTCAAATTCATTATAATAAACTCTTACCCAAAGAGTATCTTCCTCGTTCTTATCATATACAATAACGGACCCTTGAAAACGCAATAAATCTTCGTAGAAAATCGGTAGGTTTAGATTCCTATTATAGTTAGATAGGTACGCATCTAAGGCTTCAGAAATTTTATAAGAAGGTTTTTTTTTAGATATTTTTAAATCCTCTTTCATGTTTTAAATTTAAGTGATTTAAGAGTGTTATTCTCAAAAATTTTAAAGTTTATTTTGTATAAAATTTAAATAATTGTAACAAATAAATGCTTGAATCGTCTTACCTTCATAACCAATCAATATCTATGCATCATATAAGCTTTGCTTTTTGTTTATAGATATATAAAATCAATCACTTTGGAGCCAATCCTTACAATCAATAATCTAACGAAGAAGTTCGGCTATCTCACTGCCGTTAAAGATTTAAGTTTTACAATTAACAAAGGCAATGTATATGGCATTTTAGGACCTAATGGTAGTGGTAAATCCACAACTCTTGGTATTGTTCTAAATGTTGTTAACAAAACCAATGGAGACTTTCATTGGTTTAATGGTAACACCTCAACACACGATGCTTTAAAACAAGTTGGTGCTATTATAGAACGACCAAACTTTTATCCATATATGACTGCAGAACAGAACTTAAAATTAGTTTGCAGAATAAAAGATGTGGATCATAGTAAAATTTTAGAAAAACTAGAAGTCGTTGGTTTATTAGATAGAAAAGATCATAAATTCAAAACGTATTCATTAGGTATGAAACAACGTTTAGCTATCGCTTCCGCTCTACTTAATGATCCTGAAATATTAATTTTAGATGAACCAACAAATGGTTTAGACCCTCAAGGTATTCATCAAATACGTCAAATTATAAAAGATATTGCAGCAAATGGTACAACCATTCTTTTAGCTTCTCACCTATTGGATGAAGTTGAGAAAGTTTGTTCTCATGTTGTAGTATTGCGTAAAGGAGAAAAGCTATATTCTGGTCGAGTGGATGAAATGATAAGCAGCCATGGCTTTTTTGAATTAAAGGCTGAAAAGCACGAAGAGTTATTAGACATTTTAGAAGGGTATTCTAATTTTGGAAACATCAAAGTTGAAGATGAATTAATTACCGCATTTTTAAATGAACCTATGTCTGCACCAGATTTCAATAAATTAATGTTCGACAAAGGAATTCTGCTTTCGCATTTAGTAAAACGAAAAGAAAGTCTCGAAGAGCAATTCTTACAATTAACCGACAATTTAGAAACCAATCAAAAAACAGCATAATTCAATATTTAAGAATTAAGCACAACCAATCAACATATGTTAAGTCTTATAAAATTAGAATTACAAAAACTTTGGCTCAATAAAGTGAGTCGCGTTTTAATTTTTGTATCATTTATTTTACCATTTACAGTTCTAGTATTATCGTCTATTAAGATTAATTTCTTTGGCTTCTTTACTTTAGAATTAGGAGAGCTTGGTATATTTAACTTTCCAATAATCTGGCATATAACAACCTTCTTTGCCTCTTATTTTAAATTTTTCTTTGCTATTGTAGTTGTAAGTATGATAGGAAATGAATACAGTAATAAAACTTTAAAACAGAACCTTATCGATGGTTTAAGTAAAAAGGAATTTATATTGTCGAAATTCTATACTATTGTATTCTTTTCTTTGTGTGCAACTGTATTAATTGGGTTGGCAACCTTCTTAATAGGACTATATTATTCAAGTTATACGGAAGCATCCATAATTTTTAGAGAAATTGAATTCTTACTTGCATATTTTGTAAAGTTAGTTGGCTTCTTTAGTTTATGTTTATTCTTTGGTATGTTATTGAAACGTTCTGCCTTTGCATTAGGTTTTCTAGTGATCATGTATATATTCGAGTGGCTTGTTTTCTGGGGGGCATATGAAGCTTTTGGTAGTGCGGATACTGCATTTAAAGTTAAAAACTTTATGCCTTTAGAATCGATGTATAAACTTATAGATCAACCTATTCAACGAATAGTAATGACCAAGTTTCCTGAAAAAACAGATATCGCATACGATTATGCTGTACATTGGTATGAGATTGCTATTGTTCTAGGTTGGACAGCACTTTTCATCTTTTTGTCTTATCGATTATTAAAAAAGAGAGATTTATAATATATTTGGTAGCTATTGCTATGTAGTTTTCAATACTAAAACTAGGACTTTTTAAGTTGTAGTTGTTATATAGTATTGAGTAGTTTACTATACATCAAAGTTACTATGAAAAAGATTGGTCTAATCTTTCTATTACTTGTTACGTGTTTTGTTTCGTTTGGGCAAAACGAAGCATCGTACTGGTATTTTGGGCAAAATGCTGGCTTGCGCTTTGATGCTCAGGCCGGAACTGTAAATGCGGTTACTGATGGACAAATTAATACCTTAGAAGGGTGTACCTCTATTTCTGATGCTGATGGCAATTTATTGTTTTACTCGGATGGAAGTACTGTTTGGAATAGAAATCATCAGATTATGGTAAATGGAACTGGCCTCAAAGGGGATGATTCTAGTACCTCGTCTGGTCTAATTGTACCTAAACCACAAGATTCTGATTTCTATTACATATTTACAGTAGATGAACCTCATCATTTTAACACAGCAAATTTCCCAAATGAGACTGCAAATGATGGCGTGAACGATGGTCTAACTTACTCTAGAATTAATATTCTAGATGATAACGGTTTGGGAGCAGTTGACGCTGTAGAAAAGAATATCCCTTTAGTTACTTATGACACATCTGATCCTCTTCAAGTTGATACAAAATGTTCAGAAAAAATAACAGCTGTTAAAGCAGATGATTGCTCATCATTCTGGCTAATTACTCACTTTGCCGATACTTTTTATGCTTTTAAAATTGATGAAAATGGTGTGGATTCAACACCTGTAACATCAGTAGTTATACCTTACATACCAGTTGAAGGATACAGACGTAATGCCTTAGGATACTTAAAAGCTTCTCCTGATGGTACAAAACTTATATCTGCAAACTTTGGAGAGTCAGCAGCCCTTGGCGAAAACTCAGGTGGTAGTATTAACTTATATGATTTTAATAACGATACAGGTGTCGTTTCTAATAGTTTAGAGCTTTATAGTGCTCAAAACAATAACAGTCCTTATGGCGTAGAATTCTCAGCAGAAAATAGAAAAGTCTATGCCACTGTTGGTGCTGGTGCAGCTGGTGGTGGTCAAAGCCAAATACTACAATGGAATTTGGAAAGCTCAGACATACCTAATTCAATACAGGTTATACACACATCTAATACAATAAGTGCAGGAGCATTGCAATTGGGAATAGATCGACGTATATACAGGGCACAAGTGAGTTTTCAAGATTTTAATAATACTGGACGTTATGTAGGAGTTATAAATAATCCCGAAGCTGATGGTTTAGCTACTAATTATGATGAACAGGGTGTCCTAGTAGACGTAAATGGTTTTGCTCAAAACCTAAGTAAAATTGGTTTACCCCCTTTTATACAATCTTTATTTAATTCTCAAACCGATATTATTAGAAATGGGATTAGTACCACAGAATTAAAACTTTGTACAGGAGATACATACACACTACAAGCTGAAGAGATTACTGGTGCAGATTATGTATGGTCTTTTGAAGGTACACCATTAACAGAAACATCTGATCAATTATTGATAGATACTCCAGGTTTTTACGAAGTATATATAGAACCCAATAATGGCGATTGTCCAATTGAAGGTAGTGCCGTAGTAGGTGTTTATGAAATCCCTGTCGCTAATCCGTTAACTGATATCGAGGTCTGTGATGATGCTAATAATGATGGATTATTCAGTTTTGATTTTACAAACAAAAACGCAGAAGCTTTATTAGCTCAAGATCCAAATAGTAATAATGTACGCTACTTTGAAACACCAGATGATGCTAATGCTGGTGAAAATGAAATTTTATTCCCTTATTCTAATATTAGTAATCCTCAAACGATTCATGTGCGTGTAGACAATGTTAGTAATCCTAATTGTTTTGATATAAATACATTTCAACTCGAAGTCTTCAATACTCCACAAATTGTACAATTAAACACTATTGAGTTTTGTGATAATGTTGGAGACATTATGGATGGTTTTGCTATAATAGAATTAGGAGACCTTATTCCAACGATTCGAGGATCTCAAGATGAAATTGAAACTAGTATAACATTTCATTCTACAGAAGATAATGCAGATACAAATACAAGCCCTCTGCCTTTAAGTTATACAAATAGTACAGCTTTTAATGAAACTATTTTTGTTAGAATTGAAAATACTACGAATACAACATGTTATAGTATTGGAAGCTTTGAGGTTATTATAAATGATGCACCAGAAGCTAACAATATAACCATTTTACAATGTGATGAAGATGGTATACCAGAAGGGTTTACAACCTTTAACATCAATCAAAATTTAGAAGAGATTATTGGTAATAATACGGATAGAAGTGTAGAATTTTATATTTCTCAAACTGATGCCGTAAACCAAGAGGATGCCATTAATGGTGATACTTTTGACAACTTTTTTAATCCTCAAATCATCTATGCAAGAGTTACTAATACACTAACAGGTTGTGTAAACATTAGTGAAGTATCCTTGGAAGTAAGTACAACTGCATCTAACAATGCTAATCTATTCTTATGTGATGATGGCATGGAAGATGGATTTGCAACTTTTAATCTTGCAGATTCTAATGCTGTTGTATTAGCTGGTGCACCTGTTACTTTAGATGTTCAATATTTTGAAACTTATAATGATGCTTTGTTGGAAACTAACCCAATCGCAACATCCTATACAAATACTGCACCTTACAATCAAACTGTATATGCAAGAGTTGAAAACGCTAATGCATGTTTTGGTATTAGCGAAATTGAACTCACTGTTTTTGAATTGCCAAATATTGAAACGCAATTTGAAACGCTCTATTGTTTAAATTCATTTCCGCAAACTATAGTTTTAGATGGAGGTGTTATTAATGATTCACCTAGTAATTATAGTTACCAATGGTCCACTGGTGAAGACACTGCCACAATAGAGGTTGATGCACCTGGATCCTACACGGTAAGAATATTTAATACAAATGGTTGTTTTAAAGATAGAACCATTACTGTTTTGGCTTCTAATATTGCTACAATAACAAATATTGAAGTTATAGATACTTCACAAAATAATTCTATAACCGTTTTTGTGTCTGGAGAAGGTGACTATGAATATGCAATAGATAATAGTAATGGTCCTTATCAAGATAGCAATGTGTTTGAAGATATACAACCAGGACTTTATACCATTTATGTGCGTGATAAAAACAATTGTGGTATCACTGAAGATTTAGTCTCAGTAATTGGATTTCCTAAGTTTTTTACACCAAACAATGACGGTGATTTTGACTTTTGGCAGGTCTATGGCATTAACAATCAATTTCAAGCAAATTCCTCTATTATCATCTTTGATCGCCAAGGCAAACTTTTAGCTGAGCTGGATCCTCTAGGACCAGGTTGGGATGGCACTTATAATGGTGCTAAAATGCCAACAAGCGATTACTGGTTTAAAGTTCAACTCGAAGATGGTAGAACTTTTACGAGTCATTTTACACTCAAACGATGAACATAAACCTAAATCTTTTTTCTAAACCTACTATAGTATTCAATGTCTTACTATGGCTATTTTTATCGGGTTATGCTCAACAACCTTATGACTGTGTAAATGCAGTTACCGTTTGTGGAAATTCTAGTTTTAGCTTAGATGTTAATGGTATAGGTACGCAGGAATTATCAGGTTCTAACACTTGTCAAAGTCAAGAAAATAACAGTATTTGGTTGCAAGTGACTATGGCAACTTCTGGCACTTTAGGTTTCACATTAACACCTGGTAGCACAAGTATTAATGAGGACTATGATTTCTTCGTCTTTGGACCAAATGTAGATTGTGGTAATATTGGGCAAGCCATTCGCTGTTCTACTACAAATCCAGCTGCTGCTGCACAAGGCAATAATTTAACAGGTATGAATTCTACCTCAACAGAAGTTAATGAAGGTCCAGGACCTAATGGTGATAGCTTTGTTAGTGATATTGATGTACTTGCTGGTGAAACCTATTTTATAGTTATTGATAGACCTATTGGTAATAGTCCTTTTTCTTTAGAATGGACTGGTACTGCTTCGTTTCCTGATAATCCTTCCAACCCTTTATTAGGAAACCCCTCTGCTACTACTTTACCTGATTTAGATCTTTGTGACGGATTATTACTATTTAATGACAATATAACTGAAATTGACCTTACAGATTTAACTCAAGCCATCATAAATGATGAAAGTGATGTTGCTGTAACTTATTATGCTTCTGAAAGTGATGCCAATATTAAAGTGAATCCTTTAGGAAATATATTTAATAATACTACACCTTCTCAAACTATCCATGTGAGAATAGAAAATACGACAACAGATTGTTTTATTCTTAACAGATTTGATATTAATGTTACTGCTCTAGAAAATTTTAATATACCAACCGATTATGAAGTTTGTGATGATGATATTGATGGAGATGATCAAAACGGTTTGACAACTTTTGATTTTGATGTTAAAACACAAGAAATTACAAATGGTATTCTTGGAGCAAACTATAATATCTCATACCATATAAGCCAAGCAGATGCAGAAGCAGCTACTGCTCCACTCCCAACAAATTATACAAATACAGCACCAACAACTCCTACAGAGATATTTGTACGTATTGAAGATTTAGATTCAAGTTGTGTTGGTTTTGTATCCTTTAATATTATTGTAGCAACAAAACCAATAGCCAATGATGTTTCTATTTTACAATGCGATGAGGACGGCATACCAGAAGGATTTACAACCTTTAATATTAATCAAATTGTAGATGACATTACGGATAATGACCCAAACTCTACAGTAGAATATTACCTTTCACAAGTAAATGCCGAAAACCAAGAGGATGCCATTAATGGTGATGCTTTTGACAACTTTTTTAATCCTCAAATCATCTATGCAAGAGTTACTAATACACTAACAGGTTGTATAAACATTAGTGAAGTATCCTTGGAAGTAAGTACAACTGCATCTAACAATGCTAATCTATTCTTATGTGATGATGATGGCATGGAAGATGGATTTGCAACTTTTAATCTTGCAGATTCTAATGCTGTTGTATTAGCTGGTGCACCTGTTACTTTAGATGTTCAATATTTTGAAACTTATAATGATGCTTTGGTGGAAACTAACCCAATCGCAACATCCTATACAAATACTGCACCTTACAATCAAACTGTATATGCAAGAGTTGAAAACGCTAATGCATGTTTTGGTATTAGCGAAATTGAACTCACTGTTTTTGAATTGCCAAATATTGAAACGCAATTTGAAACGCTCTATTGTTTAAATTCATTTCCGCAAACTATAGTTTTAGATGGAGGTGTTATTAATGATTCACCTAGTAATTATAGTTACCAATGGTCCACTGGTGAAGACACTGCCACAATAGAGGTTGATGCACCTGGATCCTACACGGTAAGAATATTTAATACAAATGGTTGTTTTAAAGATAGAACCATTACTGTTTTGGCTTCTAATATTGCTACAATAACAAATATTGAAGTTATAGATACTTCACAAAATAATTCTATAACCGTTTTTGTGTCTGGAGAAGGTGACTATGAATATGCAATAGATAATAGTAATGGTCCTTATCAAGATAGCAATGTATTTGAAGATATACAACCAGGACTTTATACCATTTATGTGCGTGATAAAAACAATTGTGGTATCACTGAAGATTTAGTCTCAGTAATTGGATTTCCTAAGTTTTTTACACCAAACAATGACGGTGATTTTGACTTTTGGCAGGTCTATGGCATTAACAATCAATTTCAAGCAAATTCCTCTATTATCATCTTTGATCGCCAAGGCAAACTTTTAGCTGAGCTGGATCCTCTAGGACCAGGTTGGGATGGCACTTATAATGGTGCTAAAATGCCAACAAGCGATTACTGGTTTAAAGTTCAACTCGAAGATGGTAGAACTTTTACGAGTCACTTTACTTTGAAACGCTAAATTAATTTAAGTAACTTAGTTCAATAAATAAACACTATTGAAAAAAGCACTGTACATATTATACATTCTATTGTTTAGTGCAACAATCCCTCTAATTGCGCAAGATGTGTCCTTATTTCAACAATTTAACGGACGTTATGATTATACAGCTATTGGTAATACTCTAAATACAGTTGAAAATGGACCATCTGCCTCATGCGCCATTCTATCCTCATCTTCTTCAGATTTAAATCTTAATGCAAGTCAAAATATAGCTGCTGCTTATCTCTATTGGGCTGGTTCTGGCACTGGCGATTTTGATATTACTTTAAACGGCATCGCAGTATCAGCTGAACGCACTTTTAGTGATGCTTTAGATACGCAACGTGTCTTTTTTGCTGCGTTTGCGGATGTCACTACGATTATCACAAGTCAAGGTAATACTACTTATACAGTTTCAGATTTTGATTTAACTTCTATAATTGGACCTTACTGTGCTAGTGGAACCAACTTTGGAGGTTGGGCAATTACTATTGTGTATGAAGATGATACATTACCACTTAATCAACTCAATGTTTATGATGGTTTACAAAGTGTGCCTTCTTTCTTAAGTATCACACTAGATAATCTAAACGTTCTAGACAACGAAGATGCAAAAATTGGTTTTGTAGCTTGGGAAGGTGATCGCGCTTTAGCTGTTAATGAATCATTGACTATAAACGGAAATGTGATTAGTAATTTTCCTTTAAACCCAGCAAATAATGCCTTTAATGGTACAAATTCGTTTACAGGTGCTACGAATTTATATAATATGGATATTGATGTTTATAATATTCAGGATAATATCAATATAGGTGATACTTCAGCAACCATTACACTCACTTCTGGACAAGATTATGTAATGATTAATAACATAATTACTGTACTTAATAGTCAATTACCAGATGCTACTATCGTAATTGATAATAATATTGTGAATTGTGGTGATAATGACATTGAGCTTTTTTATACTATAAGTAATTTTAATAGTACAGAAATACTTCCTTCAAATACTCCTATAGCATTTTATTTAGATGGTATTTTAATTGGCCAAAGTTTAACTTTAAACACAATTGCTATTGGTAGTAGTGAAAGCAACTCAATTGTAGTTACAGTGCCAGAAACTACAAATCCAAACTTTACTATAGTTGCCAATGTAGATGATGATGGCACTATGAGCGGAATTGTAACAGAAACCAATGAGACTAATAATACAACCTCAGTTGCTATTGAATTACTTGTAATTCCTGATATTGTAGTGCTCCCAAATTTGATAGGTTGTAATGAAGGTTTCGAAAAGTCTACCTATAACTTATATAATGCACTTGAAAGTCTAAATTATAACGAAGATGATATTTCTTTTTTCCTATCTATTGAGGACCTTCAAACACAGTCCAATGAAATTTCAATTCCAACCAGTTACAATAACTCATCTAACCCTGAGACTATTTATGTAAGACTAATAAGTCCTCCTTGTTATGAAATTTTTCAATTCGATTTAACAATAGAAAATTGCCCTCCTTATATACCACGAGGGTTTTCACCAAATGATGACGGTTATAACGATTGGTTTAATATACAAGGTCTTTATGATATTTTTACAGAACATCAATTAAAGATTTATAATCGTTATGGTGATGTTATTTTTGAAGGCAACAACGATAAACGCTGGTATGGTCTTATTAACAGAGGATTAAACAATCATGGGGAATCTGCACCTGTAGGTACTTATTATTACATTCTTAATCTTAATGACCCAAATTATCAGCCATCAGTTGGCTGGGTTTATGTAAATTACTAAAAGTGTTAAAGTTTTAAACCGTTCGTCTTAAATTTTTGCTGATGTATGTGAGTTACCTTAAATTTAATTTCTCACAGTATGTCGCTGTTTATTCCCTCAAAAAAATTAAATAAATTTCCCTCGAACGATATAACAATATTGAGTTTAAGGTTAAGTCGCATTTACTTTAAAAAGTAATGGTCTTAAAAATTCAATTTGAGAAAAAAGGCCTCGTTTGAGATCTTTTTTATTACAAAAAGGTAAATGTTAGCTCCTAAATGTTAACATTTAATGTATTTCATCGTATTTTTTTGTATTTTATCTTATTTAAATCTATTTTTCCACACAAATTAAAGTATGAGTTAGAGTTAGTCCCAAATATACCCTAATTAAAACTTTGTAACTTGACCCTAACTATGAATTGTATTAACCGTTCCCTCCGCCTAATTCTATGTCTAATTTGTAGTATTAGTTTTGCGCAGCAAATTTCTGTAAACAATACAATTTCACCACAAAACCTTATTGAAAATACGCTTATTCAAGGATGTGTAGAAGTATCAAATATTTCTTCCCCGTCAAACGGAAGTGCTATTGGTCTCGGAAGCTTTGGTTATTTTGAACGCAGTACATCTAATTTTCCATTTGAAAATGGTATAGTTTTAACAACAGGTAATGCTGATTCTGCCGGTAATGGACAGAACAATGCAATATTAAATGACGGAGATGATTCCTGGACGACAGATAGTGATTTAGAATCTGCACTAGGCATTACGGGGACATTAAATGCAACATCTATTGAGTTTGATTTTATATCAACCTCAAATCAAATACAATTTAATTACATATTAGCATCAGAAGAATACTTCGGTAATTTTCCATGTGAATACTCGGACGGTTTTGCGTTTTTAATTCGTGAAGCTGGTTCAGGTAATCCTTATACAAATATTGCATTAGTTCCAGGGACAACAATACCTGTTAATACTAATACAGTTCATGATGAAATTGTTGGTTTCTGTGATGCATCCAATGGTGAATATTTTGAAGGTTATAATGTAGGTGACACTAATTACAATGGAAGAACAGCTATTCTATCAGCCACTGCATCTATTCAACCTGATGTATTATATCAAATAAAACTAGTCATTGCAGATCAGACAGATGAAAATTATGATTCTGCTGTTTTTATAGAAGGTAGTAGTTTTAGTGCTTCTGTAGATTTAGGAGAAGATTTATCTACCTGTGCAAGTAACATTCTACTTGATGCTGATATACATAATCCTGATGCTACTTATAGTTGGTATTTTAATAACACACTCATTCCTTCAGTAGATACGGCTACTTTTAACGCTATTCAATCTGGTAACTATAGAGTTGAAATTGATATTTCATTATCTGGAATAGCCTGTATTATTGAAGATGATGTTAACATTACAATAAGTTCTACACAATCATCAGATCCAATTTCTAATTATGAACTATGTGATGACCTAAGTAATGACGGTATAGAAACCTTTGACTTATCTACAAAAGATGGAGAAGTATTAGCTTCAGTACCAAGTTCTACTTATACAATTTCCTATCACCATTCAGATTTAGAAGCACAAAATGGGTTAAATGCAATTACCAACCCAATCCAAAACATAACAAGCCCACAACTTATTTATACAAGAATAGAGGATACAATTAATGGGTGTTTAGCATTTTCTACTATAAGTTTAATCGTAAACCCTTTACCTACAATCATTGACCCTACTCCATTGTTGGTTTGTGATGACCAAGAAGCAGATGGTTTTACAACAATTGATTTAAGTGTTAAGGATGACGAAATAACTAATGGACAAATTAACTTAGTCGTAACTTATCACAGTTCTTCTACTGATGCAGCATCTGGCAGTAATGCTTTACCAATGCCATATGTAAATACAAATATAAACGAACAAGTTTTTGTAAGTGTTAGAAACCCGCAAACTGGATGTATTAGTACAACAACATTAGATATTTCACTTTTAGATAATCCTGTTATAAATACCGGAAATCATTACATAGATGCCTGCGATGTAGATCATGATGGTCTAGCGGAATTTGACCTAACATCAATTATTCCAGAGGTCTTAGAAGGTTTAACAGGTGTGAGTGTGACTTTTCACGAAAGTATTGAAGAAGCTCTATCTGGTGATAACCCTATAGCTGATGATACCAATTATAACAATATTACAAGTAACGAACAAATTGTATTCATTAGAGTAGAAAGTGATGCAACAGGCTGTGCTTCTGTCACACCAATTGAAATCCACACTAACTTATTACTAACAGCTACTAATCTTAGTGATGTTTCTTTATGTGATATTGACAATGATGATGTAGAAGGTTTTGACTTTTTAGCTATTGCTGCTAGTATCGTTCATGAATTAGAAGATATTACTATTGAATTCTATGAAACAGAAGGAGATAGAGATAATCAAACTAATCCTATTGACCAAACGGCGCTTTACAATTTACAAAGTAATCCTCAAACAATTTATATAACATTAGAAAGTCTAACTTGTTTTGACCAAGCAGATATTGAACTATTTCTTTATCCTGTTGAAAACTTTCCGTCTATAGGTAATGTAAGTGTTTGTGACGAAGACCAAGATGGGTTTACCACAACAGATTTATCATCCTTAGATACAGATGTTACTTTTAATGAAGATGGGTTTAGCGTTACTTATTTTTTAACAGAACAAGATGCAATAGATAATACAAATGTGCTTCCAAATCTTTATACTAATGTTTCGAATCCATTCACTCTATTCCCCAGGATTAGTTTTGACGAAACAGGTTGTTCTTCAATAAATTCATTTGAGGTTGAAGTATTGCCTGCACCAGAAAGTCATAATCCAAACGAAATTATAATTTGTGATGCAGATAGAGATGGCTTATTTAATATCAATTTAACGAATTCTATTCCCGAAGTGGTAGCCTCTACAGTGAATAGAACTATCACATTCCACAATACTTTAATTGATGCTGATTTGGATGAAAATTCAATAATAAATCCATCTAATTACGAAGCGCAAACCGAAACTATTTTTATTAGAATTGAAAACAATACAACAGGCTGTCATTCTACCCAAATATTAAATATTATAGTAAACACTTTACCTTATATTGGAGATTTAACCAATAATATGGGTAGTTATAATATTTGCGAAAATGAATCTGACGGTATTGGAGAATTTGTTTTTGAAACTAAAGATGCTGAAGCTTTAGATACGCAAACCGGTAAAGAAGTTTCGTACTATCTCAACCTAAATGATGCTACCAATAAAGTCAATCCTATTAATAAAACAAGTCCTTATCAAAATATTAGTAATCCGCAAACCATCTTTGTTAGAGTAGACAATATTACTGATGAAACATGTTTTACAACATCATCATTTACTATTGAAGTTGGTACAAACCCACAATACAATGAACCTACAGATTGGATTGTTTGTGATGATATTTCTAACGATGGTTCTGAAGTATTTGATTTTTCAACTAAAGTTGAAGAGATATCTGCAGGATTCTCAGATATTCAAAATGTGACATTCTATAGCACTGAAGAAGACGCTATAAATAGCACAAATCCTCTTCCTCTAGAATACGCAAATACAGTTAATCCTCAGGATATATTTGTGCAAGTAGATAATGGAACAATTTGTAATTCAATTACGTCTTTTGTAATTAATGTTATTCAGGTTCCAGAAGTTAATCCTACTGTGCCTATAATTGTTTGTGATGACGATGGTGATGGATTTGTAACTTTTGATTTAACACAAACAGAAATAGACTTTTTAGATGTAAGACAAGATGATATTGTCATTAATTATTATGAAAATTTTGAAGATTCTGAGTTAGACTCTAACCCAATAGTTAATCCAGAGAATTACACAAATACTTCAAGTATACAAACCGTATATATCAAGGTAACCAACACTGCATCTAATTGTTATGTAACACTTCCACTAGAACTGATTGTAAATCTGCCTCCAGTGATAAATGATTTTGTCACTTATGATATTTGTGTTACTGATTCAAACAGTATAGATTTAACAGACATTAATATCGTAGCTGTAGATGTTAATTTTAATGTTATATTTAGCTATTTCACTAATGAAGTGGATGCTATTGCTAATACTAATGCATTAGATTCTAACTACACTTACCAAACTAATTTTGACACTCTATTTGTTAGAGCTGAGTATAGTACAACACATTGTTTTAATTATTATGAATTTAATCTCAATGTAAATCCTTTGCCTATTGCCAATCAACCTACAAATTTAGAAGCTTGTGATGATAATTTCGATGGATTATTGGAATTCGATTTATCTCAACAAAATAGTAGTATTTTGAATGGTCAAAACGCTACACAATTTACTGTAACTTATCACAATTCAGAATTACAAGCTCAAGAAAGTAATTCTGCTATAGAAACAAATTACTTTGCTTTTGATAGTGAAATAATATATGCTCGAGTAGAAAATAATAGTACTGGTTGTTATAATACTACACAATTTTCAGTAGTGATAAACCCTTTACCAGTGATCGATATAGAAGATCAAGTGATTTGCTTAGACAATTTACCATTACTAGTTTCTGCTAATACAAATAATCCAACAGATCAATATCTGTGGTCAACTGGAGAAACAACTCCAGAAATTGAAATTACTGAAATTGGTATTTATAGCGTTACTATAACCTCTGAGTTTGGTTGCACTAACTCTCGAACTTTTGGTGTTTCTGAATCTGAAGCTGCTACAATAGAAGTGACAGAAGTTGTTGATTTTTCAGATCCAAATAATATTACAGTAACTATTAGCGGTATTGGTGATTACCTTTATCAATTAGATGATAACGAACCACAAGAATCTAATGTTTTTGAAAACGTAGCTATGGGTTACCATACGGTTACTATTATAGATTTAAATGGTTGTTCTAATGTAACCAAAGAAGTTTTAGTTATTGATATTCCTAAATTCTTTACGCCAAATAATGATGGCGATTTTGACACATGGCATATTGTTGGTGTAGAAACACTACCTGGAACTATAATTAATATTTTTGATCGTTATGGTAAACACATAACACAAATAGCATCTAATACTCCGGGTTGGGATGGCTTTTATAATGGTCTTAAATTACCAGCTAGCGATTATTGGTTTGTTGCAGACGTAAAACGTGGTAATATTTCTTTTCAAGTTAAAGGTCATTTTACATTACGTCGATAGCATTTGTTTCTTATAGAGAATAATGTTAAAATTATTAATTGTTATCACTTCACGCATGTCATTTTAATAAGCTTTTCGAGGCTTTTTAGTATCTTTATGTCAAAAACAGAGAGCTCCGCTCTCTAGATTGCTGTAATAATTTCTAATTGACTCGATGAAAAAGAAAAGTATATACTTATTTCTCTTCCTTTTCACGCATATATATTTCATATATGCGCAGCAAATCATTACTGACAATTCTTTGCAGCCACAAGAGTTGATAGATAACCTGACTAATGGTAGTTGTGTTATTGCAGAAAATGCTACCTCCAACATTAACGGAACTATAAATGGCATTACCAGCTATGGATTATTTAATAGAGGTACTTCTGATTTTCCATTAGAGAATGGTATTGTATTATCTACAGGAAACATAACCTCCGCAGGTAATACAACTCAATTTTTAAGTTTAAATGATGGAAATATAGATTGGGAAACAGACTCAGATATCGAATCTATTCTTGGTATAAACCAAACACTTAATACCACGTCTTTAGAATTTGATTTTACATCTACAAATAACAGTGTTGGGTTTAAATATATTTTTGCTTCAGATGAATACCAACAACAATATGCATGTAATTTCCGAGATGTATTTGCTATTTTAATAAAAGAAGTAGGTTCTGCAGATCCTTATGTAAATATTGCTTTAATACCAGATACAAACATTCCTGTCACAACGAGTTCTATTCATCCAGAAATTGTTAATGGTTGCGATGCAGAAAACGACTCTTTTTTTGAAGGATATAACCTTCCTGCAACTAATTTCGATGGACAGACAGTAGTTTTAAATGCAAGTACTGATATTACACCAGGTGTTACTTACCACGTTAAATTTATAATAGCAGATCATATTGATCAACGTTTTGATTCTGCCGTATTTATCGAATCTGATAGTTTTGGAAACACAGTAGATTTAGGTCCTGATGTTACAGCCTGTGGTTCTTCTGTAGTTTTAGATGGTACAGTTACAATGCCAAATGCATCTTACACGTGGTTTAAAGACGACATAGAAATAGTTGGAGCAACAAGTCCTTTATTCGATGTCACAGAATCAGGAACTTATGAAATTGTGGTGACCATACAACTTCCAAACGGAACCTGTTCATTTTCTGATTCTGTTATTATTAATACAGTTCCTTTTCAACAAGCTGTGCCAATCTCTGATCTTGTTATTTGCGATGAGCCACCTGCAGATGGCATTGTGTTCTTTGATTTAACAACAAAAAATGACGAAATATATGATGCTTTACCATCAACCGATTATGTTATAAGTTACCATAGATCAGAAGATGATGCTTTTAATAACATCGCTCCAATTATTGGTGATTATCAAAACACAGATTCTTCTGAAACACTATATGTGAGAATAGAAAGTCTAGATGGTAGCTGTTTACAAATTGGTAATTTCAATGTAGAAATAGGTGCTAAACCAAATTTTATAATTATTCCTCCAATAATCCTATGTTCTCAATTTTTAATTGATGGTGTAGGCTATTTAGAACTCTCTTATTACGCTTTTGAAATTGCCAATTATGAATTTAATAGAACCGTTACATATCATACAACAGAACAAGATGCTAACGACGGAGTAGACTCAATCACCTTTGCATCTGAAATGCCTTTTGGATCAACTTATACTTACGTAAGAATCGTAAATGATTTTACAGGTTGCTTTATAGTAGTACCGATACAAATTATCATTCTAGATCGCTTAGATTTCAACCAACGCTTTTTTATTGATTTATGCTTAGATTCAGGTGAATCCACAGCTATATTTGATTTAGAGATTATCGTTAATGAAGTTTTAGAAGAATATCCAGATGCTAATGTTTCTTTTTACACAAGTATCCAAGATGCAGAAGATGAAGCGTTTCCGATTTTCCCAGGATATCTATATCAAAATGAAACTCCGTTTCAACAAACTGTTTACATGAATGTTAAAAATCTAAATCAACCCTGTCCTACATTAGCTGAAGTAGATTTGCATACCAATTTAACACGTAATGTAATTGGAGATCAACCTCTTGTTCAAAAGTGTGATGATATTTCGGGTGATGGAATATTAGATTTTGATTTAATGGAAGTTGCAGAAGAAATAAAAGACGGATACGATATTGATGTTACATTTTTTAACACCGTAGAAGATCGATCTAATGGCATAAATACAATTGATTTAGGCATACCATATACTGTTACTAATTCTGAAGGTATTATTTATGCGACCGTTTCTAGTAATAACTGTGACTACTATACTGAAGTAACCCTAAGAGTTAACCCTCTTCCTATATTAGCTCCACAGGTCATAGACTATTGTGGAAATCCTAATGCAGAAGAAGGTTATACTAGTATCTTAATTGGCCCTTTAAAAAATATAGTATCCGAAGGACTCTCAGATACAAGCATCGCATTTTATGAAAATGAAGCGGATGCCATATCTGATGAAAATGAGTTATTTGTAACTTACAATGCAACGAGTAGTTCGCCTATTCTTTATGCTCGTGTTATAAATGGAAGAACACAATGTTATAGTATTACAACCGTACAAGTCAATATCTCTGATGAGTTAGCTATTGCAACACCAGATCCGATTGTAGTCTGCGAATACGACTATGATGATACTGCAATAGTAAATCTAGAGAGTGTATTACCTCAATTATCTGATGATTTATCTAATGTAACAGTTTCATTTCACGAAAACTTTAGACATGCAGTACTTAGCATAAGTCCTATTACTAATACTCAGAACTATACTACGCAATCTACCGAACTTTATATTAGGGTAGCCTTAGAAAATTTAGATTGTTTTGTTGTAGTTCCTTTAGATATTCAGATTTATGAAGACCCAATACTAAATTCAATTTCAGATTATATTAACTGTGAAACAGAACCAAACTTAACTTCTGAATTTTATTTTATCAACAAAGACATCGAAGTAATTAATGGTCAATCTGGTATGGAAGTCCTTTATTTTGAAACTGAAATAGATGCAAATAATAGAGAATATAGCATCGATAAAAATGCTCCTTATTTGGCATCTTCTAATCCACAAACTATATATGTAAGACTTGAGAATGAAGCAGGAAATAGTTGTTACAAAGTAGCACCTATGCAAATTGAAGTGAGACAAGCACCTCTTTACAACGAACCTACTGATATTTTTGAGTGCGATTATAATGGCAACCAATTAAATACTGTAGATTTTAATGAAAAAATTGATGAAATTACTAATGGTGTTAGTCAAGATTTAAATGTTACGTTTCATCTAACTCCTCTAAATGCAGATATTAGTACCAATGCGTTACCATTAAATTACACCACAACAGTAAATCCACAACTGATATATGCTCGTGTTGAAAATTTAGCTTCTGGTTGTCATAGTGTCGCTACATTTAATATTACAACCTTAGCGTTACCAGAGGTCAATTACGGACAATCACTTATTAATTGTGCTAATAATTATGAATTTGAACAAGAATGGAATTTAACAGACGTTGAACTTCTTATTTTAGAAGGTCGTCAATATGGTGTTGAATTTTCTTATTATGAATCTGTAGAAGATCTTCAAAATAATACCAATGAAATTCTAAATTTTGAAAATTATACCAACACGAGTAATCCTCAAACTATTTTTGCAAAAGTACTTAACGTCAGCACCACGTGCTTTTCTTCAGTACCATTTTCTTTAATATTAAATGGTCCTCCAGTAATTAATGACATTGAAACATTTAATACATGTGATACTTTAGATAATAGCATTAACCTCTTAGATATTAATGATGCTCTCTTCGAAAACACTTTTAATGTACTTATAAGTTATCACACTAGTGAAACTGATGCTGAAGCAAATATAAATCCACTTAACACCAACTATTCGTATACAAATGCTATCGAAACTTTATACGTAAGAGCTGAATACAGTACCACACATTGTTATGCGGTTTATCCATTTACGCTTAATGTAAATCCATTACCAATCGCAAACCAACCTAATGATTTAATAGCATGTGACGATGACTTTGATGGATTTGTACAGTTTGATTTATCACTACAAAACGGAGCCGTCTTAAATGGTCAGAATTCAAATGACTATACTATTACATACCATAATTCTGAGATAGATGCCATTGAAAACAATGAAGCTATTGATAATGAATATTTAGCATATAATAGTGAAACCATTTTTGTAAGACTCACAAATAATGAGACGTCTTGTTATGATTTCACACAATTCTCCGTCGTAATAAATCCATTACCTTTTGTGTCTATTGAAGAACAAGTTGTTTGTTTAAATAATTTACCACTTGTTGTTTCTGCTGATACTAATAACCCTTTAGATAGTTATTTATGGTCTACGAATGCAGCGACCTCAGAAATTGAAATCTTTCAAACTGGCACATATTCTGTAACCATTACTAATGAATTTGGTTGTGAAAGTACCAGTACATTTAACGTTACTGAATCAGAATCAGCAGAAATTGACGTCATTGAAACTATTGATTTTTCAGATCCAAATAACATTACTGTAACTGTTAATGGTATTGGTAATTATCTATACCAATTAAATGATGGACCGCTTCAATCTTCAAATATTTTTGTAAACGTACCTATAGGATACAACACAATTACGATAATAGACCAAAATGGTTGTGATAGAATTACAAGAGACGTTTTAGTTATTGATACCCCAAAACATCTCTCTCCAAATGACGATGGAGATTTTGATACATGGCATATTACTGGAGTTGAAACTCTAACAGGTACAGTTATACATATCTTTGATCGCTATGGTAAACTTCTAAAAGAGTTAGGCCATAACACTTCTGGTTGGGATGGTACTTTTAACGGCAACGAAATGCCAGCAGGTGATTACTGGTATATCGCTAATGTCATTCAAAATGGGGAAAGTTTTCAAGTGAAAGGGCATTTTGCTTTAAGACGTTAGCTACAATCTAATATTAACATCTTTTATATAATCAAACGCTATTTTGATAGTTATCTTTGCTATCCCTAAAGTTATAAATGAAGCATTTTTTAGTATATACCACCTTATTATTAACACTATTTTCTTATTCGCAGAATATTAGTGTAAATAGTCAAACTTATACTCCTCAACAACTCATTGAAGATATTTTAATTGATAGTGATTGTATTACTAATGTCTTAGTAACAAATATTGTAGGTGGAGATTTTGGTGGTATAGAGCAAAGCTATGGTTTTTTTGATGCAACCGGTACTACATTTCCTTTTGAAAGTGGCATTGTCCTTAGTACTGGAAGGTTAGTTAATGTACCTGGACCAAACAATACGCTAAGTGACGATGATGCACCTAACTGGGAAGGAGATTCAGATTTAGAATTTTCCTTAAATGAAACCAATACATTAAATGCAACTCTACTAGAATTTGATTTTACATCTGTGGCATCTCAAGTAAGTTTTAGGTACATTTTTGCTTCAGAAGAATATCAAGAAAATAATCCCAACAGCTGTCAATTCTCTGACTTATTTGGGTTTTTAATCAGACCAACAGTTGGGCAAAATCAATATGAAAATATTGCACTAGTACCTGACACAAACATACCAGTTAAAGCGACAACAGTAACTCCTGGAGTGCCTGGAAGCTGTCCACCTGAAAACGAAACTTATTTTGGAAGTTACAACGGTGTCAATTCACCTATAAACTTTAATGGACAAACTGCTGTTTTAACTGCAACTGCTAACGTAGTTCCTAATCAATCCTACCATGTAAAATTGGTAATTGCAGATGAACAAAACTTTAGGTTTGATTCCGCTGTGTTTTTAGAAGCTGGTAGTTTTCAATTATCAACAGATTTGGGACCAAGCCGACTCATTGCAACAGGAAACGCTTTGTGTGAAGGAGAAACTCTAGATCTCATTGTTGATGAAGCTGGATTACCCTCTATTGATTGGTATAAAGATGATATTCTAATACAATCAACTCCAAGTGGATGTGTAGGTTGTGAGACATTTACTATAATCGAACCAGGAACTTATACTGTTGAAGTAGGTCTTGCAGATGGTTGTATTTCCTTTGGAGAAGTGGTTATTGAATATTCTCCTTTACCTGTCGGACAAGATTCAATTTTAATAGAATGTGATGTAAATCAAGATGGATTAACCACTTTTAATCTCTTTGATGCTACTAATAATTTAACTAACTCTGATGACTCATTAGCAATTCAAAATTTTTATCTAACAGAATCTGATGCTGAAAATAATATAAATCCAGTTTCAAATCCAACCAATTTTCAGAATACAGCACCTTTTCAAACAGTTTTCGCAAGAGTCATAAATGCTGCAAATTGTTTTGATATTGCTGAATTAGAATTACAAACATCTAATAATATAATAAGTATACCAGATTTAGGTGCCTGTGATGGAGACATTAGAGATGGTTTTGCAAATTTTACACTAAATGACATCGCTGCATCAATTATAACTCAGATACCTACGAATGCTGAAGTCACATATTATGAAAACGAATCAGATGCATTAAGTGAGGTTAATGCACTACAAAGTAACTATGAAAATAGTATAGTAGATTCACAAACCATATTCGTGAAAATTAAAAACAATAATCAATGTTTTAGTATTACAACCGTTAACCTCAATGTACTTTATACTCCACTTTTAGAACAGGATGAAACTATCCTTTACTGCCTTAATGCATTCCCAGAAACAATAACGATTTATGGAGGTATCCTCAATGATTTACCTAATAACTATTATTATCAATGGTTCTATAATGGAACGTTGACAGATGTTACAACATTATTTAATGAGATTAACGAGGTTGGTATATATACTGTTATTGTTACAGATCCTAATGGCTGTTCAGCTCGTAGAACAATTACTATAAATCCTTCTGAAATTGCCATAATTGAAAATATCACCATAGAAGGTATTGCCCCAAATAACACTGTAACTATAGATGTTACTGGAAATGGTTTTTATGACTTTGCTGTAGATGATATTGATGGTTTTTATCAAGAAAGCAATGTGTTTACCAATTTATCAGCAGGTTTTCACACCTTTTATATACGAGATAGAAATGGTTGTGGCATTACAGAAGAAATCATTTCTGTTCTTGGTTTTCCAAAATTCTTTACACCAAATGGAGATACTGACAACGAAACATGGAAAGTGAGAGGTACCAATACGCAATTCAGTCAATTAGAATCTATTAATATTTTTAATCGTTACGGAAAACTAATCATACAACTCAATTCAGAACAAACAAGTTGGGATGGCAATCTTAATGGAAATAAACTAGCTAGTGATGATTATTGGTATGTCGCAAAGTTTATAGACGGCAGATCTTATACTGGTCATTTTGCGCTCAAGCGATAATCAAAATTAATATTTCATTTTTAGGACATGTTACATGCGTAACACCCTTTGTTACATAATTACCAGAGTTAACTCATTCATATTTATAATATTGTATATATTAAATTTATCAGTTAATATTATCATGAATTTAAAGTATATCATCATTATCTTAATATTCCCTCTAATTTGTATTGGGCAAAATCAAGAAAAAATTGATTCTTTAAAAGCGCTCATTAAAACATCTAAAAAATTATATAAAAAAGGCCTATTAGATAGTAGCTATAAATATGCAAAAGTTAGTTACAATTTGGCGAAACAACTAAATGCCGATTCCTTACAGGTAGAAATTTGTGGAACTCTGAGTATACTTGAGCCTAATTTAACAAAAGCATTAGCCTATATAGAGGAGTCTGAGCAATTTGCTATAAAAAACAATCAATGGAAACACCTAAAAAACATCTATTATACTAGAGGTGCGCTCTATTACAGAAAAAACATGAATGGCAGTGCTCTCGAGCATTTTCTTAGATTAGATTCTCTTTTAGAAATTAAGCAACGAGACAAATTCTTAACTGCCATGACTAAAGTAAAAATTATCGAAATTCTTTATGAATCGCGTTCTGTCAATGACACCAGTTATTTTCCTCAATTAAATAAAAACATTAATGATGGTCTTAAATTAGTTGAAGACGGATTAAAAATTGAAAAAGATAGTCTAGACTTCTACAATGCAAATTTTCTTAATGTCCCAGCAGCTATTTTTTACGAATATCAAGCCTATTTAGATACGGAAAGAAATCACCCTCAAAAAGCCATTGCTAATTACCAAATAGCACTAACATATACTGTACATAGTGATACTATATTTAAGGAAAATCATCTTAGAAAATCTTTAATCTATAATGGATTAGCAAACTTATATAATAAAAACAATCAACTAGATTCAGCTTTATATTATTTCAAAAAAGAATTAAAAGCAATTAATAAAAGTACTGACACTCTAAAAATGGCAATTACGCATTATAACATTGCCAAATTTTACAATACTAATAAAAAACCAGAAAAGGCATTAGAGCACTTAAATACGTCTCAGGAACTTATGGATAATGCTTATTTTGTTCGTGAAGAAAACGAGTATGACATCCAAGAAATCTTTGCAAGTGTCTATTTTAATCTCGGGAAATTTGATAAAGCATTTGAGGCATCAGAAAAAGCAAGACATCACCTTATGTCAATTCAAACCGAATTTAATAAGAAAAATATATCAGAGCTTGAAACAAAGTACCAGACCTCTAAAAAGGAACAAGAGATTAAATTGCTTAAATCTCAAAATGAAATCATAGAAGAACAAAAAAAGAACGAACGCTATATTTTGTTAGGGAGTATATGTATTCTTTCTATTATTGGTTTTGCTCTATATTTTCTTTTTCGAAATCGTCAAAAAACAAACACCAAATTAAAGGAATTAGACACACTAAAATCTAACTTCTTTGCTAATATTTCGCATGAGTTTCGCACACCTTTAACATTAATAAACAGTCCTATCGATGATATTTTAACAGAAGATTCTATATCTAATCAAAAGCGACAACAATTTACTATAGCCAAGCAAAATTCTGAACGGCTTTTAAAACTTGTTAATCAAGTTCTAGACTTATCTAAAATTGATGAAGGGCAGTTAAAATTAAAGCTACAACAAGGCAATGTGCTTCAACTTATTTTAGCACTAAGTGAAGCTTTCACTTACCAAGCACTACAAAAAAATATTAGCTATATCCTTAATATAAATCATAGTATTGAGGAGGTTTGGTTTGATAAAGATGCTATTGAAAAGATAGCAATTAACCTTTTATCTAATGCCATAAAATATACACCAGAAAATGGATTTATAACAACTGAAGCCTATATAGAAAAAAACAGACTATTTCTAAAAGTAAAAAACTCTGGAAGAGGCTTAACAGCTTTTGAACTCGATAATATTTTTGGGCGTTTTTACCAAACTAATGAGCAAAATCAAGGTTCTGGTATTGGTTTAGCTCTGGTTAAAGAATTGGTAGAATTACATAAAGGAAAAATCGAAGTTCATAGTATACCAAACAAGGAAACACTATTTAGCCTCAGTCTATCTGTGGACGAAAATAACTTCAAAAACAACACTATTTTAGTTAAGTCTAATAACGAAATTACAACCGAGACACATTTACACTCAGACCCTAAAATTGAAGATGATGAGGTCTTTACAAATAGTGACTTACCTATTCTACTAATCGTAGAAGACAATGAAGACTTAAGGCATTTAATAAAACATATTTTTAAAGACAATTATAGTATTATTACTGCACCGAACGGAAAAATTGGAGTTGAACTGGCTTTAGAACATATTCCAGATCTTATTATTTCGGATATTATGATGCCTATCAAAGATGGTATTGCGCTTACTAAAGACATAAAAAATGATGAGCGATCATCGCATATCCCAATAATATTACTGACGGCAAAAGCAGAAGTAGAAAGTCAGTTCTCAGGTATAGATTCTGGTGCCGACGATTATATTACCAAGCCTTTTGACAAAAAATTATTAGCACTTAAAGTCGAAAAACTCATTGCATCGAGGAAACAACTACAATTGCGTTACAGCCAAGAACTGGTATTACTACCAAAAGATATTTCTATTACTAATTTAGATGAACAGTTCTTGGAAAAAGTACAAACTACATTAGACAAAAACCTCATCGAGCCCTCATTTAATGTTACGGAATTCTCAGAAGCTGTTGGCATGAGTCGTATGCAATTACACAGAAAACTCAAAGCATTGACTGGTTTTACAGCATCAGAATTTATTCGTTCTCAACGTCTAAAGCTGGCTGCGCAGTTTCTAAAAACCTCAGATATTAATATCTCGCAAGTTGGGTATTCTGTAGGTTTTAATGACCATTCTTACTTTACCAAATGCTTTAAAGACTTTTACAAATGCACACCAACGGAGTATACAAAACGTAAATAAAACTAACTTCAAAACCCTTAGAACCCTTATTATTAATAGTATGTTACAATAGTTACAACTCTTGTTACATACCTCACAGTCTTCTTATTGGTATGCCTATAGTTTTGTGGTGTATGAAAAAAAAACGTACAACCTACAAAAGCGAAATTGACCATTTTCAGTCAAAAACGATTTACATAAATGTTAATCATCTCACTTCTGGTAAATATGTTTTAAACATCACACATAATAATAAAATCATAAAGAAAACCACTTTTAATAAATAATCTGATAAAACTAAAATCTACAGACACCCATGCAACGATTTAAAGATGACATAACTTAAAGATTAGAGAGATATAAAACATATCTATCTAACAAAAGAAAGCCGCTGTAGGGAGCGGCTTTCTTTAAAATATTAGCTAAAAACAAAAAAATGAAAAATTATCTCACACTCTGTATTATTATGATTTGTATTACTTCTGTGTTAAATTCACAAGTTGGCATTAATACTACAGATCCACAAGCTCAATTAGATATTCGTTCGTCAAATCAAGCCGCACCAATAGCTACGGATGGCATACTCATCCCAAAAGTAGATGTGTTTCCAACTGGAGTCAGTTCAAATCAAGATGCCATGATGGTTTACCTTACGACTACAGTTGGTAGTGACGCACCAGGATTTTATTACTACAGTCATGGAGCGGGATGGTTACCAATTGGCAGTGGAGCAAGAATAATTAATGATTTAATAGATGGTAAATCTGATAATGATGGCTCAGATAATGGTTCTTCAATTTTTTTAGGTATTGATGCAGGTCTTAATGATGATAGTTCCAATAATCATAATATAGGTGTTGGATTTCAATCTCTTCGTTTAAATAGTACAGGCAGTGAAAATACAGCAATTGGACATCAAGCTTTATCTTTAAATACAACAGGTACTCTAAATGTAGCAACAGGATTTAGGGCTCTATTTCTTAATGCAGAAGGAAGTTATAATACAGCCACAGGATATAGGGCTTTGCGATATAATACAGAAGGAAATGGAAATGTAGCAACAGGATATCAATCTTTATACCGTAACATAACAGGGAATTCTAATATTGCAACTGGAAATAACAGCTTACTCTCAAATACTGAAGGGGATTATAATATTGCTACTGGAACTAGAGCCTTAGGTGAGAATTTAATTGGAAGCTTTAATATAGCTAATGGTTATTATGCTTTAAATTTAAATACTGAAGGAAATTCTAATATCGCTATTGGAACTCAAAGTCAATATTCAAATATTACAGGTGATTATAATGTCGCTTATGGTGCTCAATCTTTATATGGTAACTCAACAGGATCTTACAATATTGCTTTAGGTTATCGTGCAGGTTATAATGAAACAGGTTCTAATAGATTATATATAGAAAACAGTAGTTCTGCTTTTCCCTTAATTTACGGTGAATTCGATACTGATCTTTTAAGAATAAATGGCACTTTAGATATCAATAATGCGTATCAATTCCCTACAGCAGATGGAACTGTAAATCAAATCATGCAAACTGATGGCGCAGGAAATGTGACTTGGGCTAATGCGGTAATCAATGAAATAAATGATTTAACAGATGCAAAGTCAGATAATGATGGTTCAGAAAATGGTTCGTCCATTTTTTTAGGTATTGGAGCTGGTATTAATGACGATAGTTCAGATAACCGAAATATAGGAATTGGATATCAGTCTCTTAATTTAACAAATATAGGTGATAATAATGTAGCTTTTGATTATCAATCTTTAATTAATAACTCAACTGGATCTAATAACATCGCAATTGGGTATGAAACTCTAAATAATAATATAACAGGATCTAGTAACATCGCAATTGGTTTTCAAGCAGGTTATAATGAAACAGGATCAAATAGATTATATATAGAAAATTCAGGTACAAATAACGCTCTTATTTATGGCGAATTTGATAATGACTTCATACGTATAAATGGCAGTCTAGATGTTACAGATGATTTAAGTGTTACTGATAATTTGAATGTCACTGGTACAATAGACGTAACTGAAGAAATAAATCGAGTAGCAACAGGTAATGCTAACATCGTTCCTATTGCTTATGGAACAGTTGAGTCTAATGGTAATGTTTTAAGTGGTACAGGTAATTTTACAGCAAGTTTAGCTTCTGGTGTTTTAACCATTAGTGTCAATACTGTAACATTAAGTGTGAATAATACCTCATGTGTAGTAACACCTTATTCAACTGCTTTTAGAACATCTAGCATTATTATAAGTGGTGGAGATATACAAGTTCGTATATTCAATAGTTCTGGCACTTTAACACCAACAACCTTTCAATTTACTATTTATAAATTATAGCATTATTAAATAAACGTCTTAAGTTCACTGCACAATTCTTAAAAACTCAGGTTTGCACTAATGCTTTTTTATAACAATTATATAGTCCAAAACTTATAATTGGAGTTATGAATTTTCTTTCAAAATAATATTACGAATACCTTTAGCAATCAGTAAAATGGAATTGATTTCTGCTAATCTTTGTCGTAACTTTGTGTTATGCGATTTAAAATTGAATCAGATTACAAACCAACAGGAGACCAACCAGAAGCTATAAAACAATTAGTAGGTGGTATTGACAGTAAAGAAAAGTACCAAACTCTTTTAGGTGTAACTGGTTCTGGAAAAACCTTCACGGTTGCTAATGTCATCGAAGAAGTGCAGCGTCCAACATTAGTTTTAGCTCATAATAAAACGTTGGCAGCGCAACTCTATTCTGAATTTAAACAGTTTTTTCCTGATAATGCTGTTGAGTACTTTGTATCCTATTACGATTATTATCAACCAGAGGCTTACATTCCTGTATCTGGTGTATATATAGAGAAAGACTTATCTATTAACGAAGAAATAGAGAAGATGCGATTAAGCACAACCTCTTCTCTACTCTCTGGCCGTCGCGATGTGATTGTTGTAGCTTCCGTATCTTGTTTGTATGGTATTGGTAATCCTGTTGAATTTCAAAAAAATGTAATTACGATTGAACGCGATCAAGTGATTTCTCGTACTAAACTATTACATCAATTGGTACAAAGTTTATACTCTCGTACTGAAGCCGACTTTAAAAATGGAAACTTTAGAATAAAAGGTGATACGGTAGATGTCTTTCCAGGTTATTCTGACAACGCCTTTAGAATTCACTTCTTTGGAGACGAAATTGAAGAGATTGAAGCCTTTGATGCACATACCAACGAAATTATAGAACGTTATGATCGCCTAAATATCTATCCTGCAAATATGTTTGTCACCTCGCCAGATGTTTTGAATGGTGCAATAAAGGATATTCAAGATGATTTAGTAAAACAGCACGATTATTTCAAAGAAATAGGAAAACATCTCGAGGCCAAACGACTTAAAGAGCGCACCGAATTTGATCTAGAAATGATTCGTGAGTTAGGTTATTGCTCAGGAATTGAAAACTACTCAAGATATTTAGATGGAAGAGCTCCAGGAACTCGTCCTTTCTGTTTATTAGATTATTTTCCTGATGATTATTTAATGGTTGTAGATGAAAGTCATGTAACCATTTCTCAAGTCCATGCTATGTATGGTGGTGATAGAAGCCGTAAAGTAAATCTTGTAGATTATGGTTTTCGTTTACCAGCCGCAATGGACAATAGACCTTTAAAGTTTGAAGAGTTTGAAGCATTACAAAACCAAGTAATTTATGTTTCTGCAACTCCAGCGGATTACGAAATGCAAAAAACAGATGGAGTATACGTAGAGCAAGTCATTCGTCCTACGGGATTGTTAGATCCAATTATTGAAGTTAGACCAAGTCTAAACCAAATTGATAATTTAATTGAAGAAATACAAGATCGTGTTGAAAAGGATGAGCGTACTTTGGTGACGACATTAACTAAGCGAATGGCTGAAGAATTAGTTAAATATTTAACTCGTATTTCGATTCGTTGTCGTTTTATCCATAGTGATGTGGATACTTTAGAGCGTGTTGAAATAATGCAAGATTTACGCAAAGGTGTTTTTGATGTACTGGTTGGTGTTAACTTATTACGAGAAGGCTTAGATTTACCAGAAGTCTCTTTAGTTGCAATTTTAGATGCTGATAAAGAAGGTTTTTTAAGATCTACGCGTTCTCTTACACAAACAGTTGGTAGAGCCGCAAGAAACCTCAATGGAAAAGCAATTATGTATGCAGATAAGATGACTAAGAGCATGCAAAAAACAATTGATGAAACTGAATATCGTAGAGAAAAGCAAATAGCTTACAACACCAAACATAATATTAAACCGAAAGCATTAAATAAAAGCTTAGATAGTGCTTTAGCTAAAAATTCTGTGAGTACTTACAGAACGGAATTAGATGCCAAAATTGCTGCAGAACCTGAAAGTGAATATCTAACAAAAGGTGAGCTCGAAAAGAAAATAAGAGAAAAGCGTAAATTAATGGAGCAATCCGCAAAAGCTTTAGACTTTATGGAAGCCGCTCGGTTTAGAGATGAGATTACAGCTTATCAAAATAAACTAGAAAAATTAAAAGTAAAATAGGGTTACCTAATTAATTATACTGTACTTTAAAAATGTCAATTAAAAAATCTGGTGGTACAATTTTGTTTGGGAAACTATCCATTAAATCTAAGACGCGATTAATAGATTCGTGACTTAATCCCATTCGTAAACCAAAATTATGAATCTTCACTAATTGTTTAGGGGCTACTCTATGATCTAAATTCATAAGTAGTACTAATCTGTGAAACTGAACAATACGCTCACTGTGTGTTTTTAGATGCACATAGGTAACAGGATGATCAAATAGGTATTCAAAGTCTTCTTTTGATATATCCAACTGTTTGGCGATACTAAATAAAAAATTATATTCAATCGACTTTATATTTTCATCTGTTTGAGCAAAAGCAATCATTTCGGATAGCAAACTCAATTTTTCAGCTCTGTTAATCATGGGTTAGATAGTATTATTTTATTATTGTAAAGTTAAGTAGGTAGTTTATTTTATTGTCGTTGATATCTTGTATCTTGTCGAAAAGTTAGGTGTACTTTGTCGGAATTATTTAGCGTTTATCAACTCAACTTTGTAGCTAGCATACTACATAAAAATAATTTTGAGGACGTTCATCTATTTTTTTTAGCAATGAACCTTAAAATTTTACATTTAAACTGATTTTGGTATTCAACCTATTGAGGGCAAATGAACCTAATTGGGTAAACCTAAAGAAGAATATAAAAACAAGAAAAGAATTAAATATGACAAATAATGACATATTCAAAAAGTTGAGAGTAGCGCATAAGTTGAGAGATGACGATATGGTAAAAATTTTAGCATTGGTAGATTTTAGGATTTCTAAAAGTGAACTAAATGCTTTCTTTAGAAATGAAGATCACCCAAAGTATATGCCATGTGGAGATCAAATTCTTAGAAACTTCCTTAATGGGTTAATTATTCATTTAAGAGGACCTATGCCTAAAAAACAAAATTCAAATAAGGATAAACAAAAAAAGAGTAACAGTTAATGTTACTCTTTTTATTTAATTTTACATAACCTTATTTAGATTTTACCATCTTAACAGGAACTTTAAATGACTTACTATAACCAACAGCTTTCTTAGAAAGTTTTTTATAGTTTAAGCGGCTCTTAATAAAAGATTCAACAGTCTTATTATCAGTATCTACAGATAATACTACAATTTCATTCTCTTCATTAATAAAAATTTTCACCATTGCGTTAATAGTTTCATCCAATTGAAAATTTGGATTTTGCAATAAATCTCCAATAGATTTAGAGATTGAAGCTGGTTCAGCTTTTTCATTTGGATTTGTGCTCGCTGAAAGTACACTACTAAACGTAACTGCTACGACTAGTACTAACATTTTTAATGTTTTCATAATTATTCGATTTTTAGATTGATACTCTATAGACGATTAATTATTAATGATGTTACACTATTAAGAGTTGAATTAACATAGTTTAACACTGACTAACAATCATTTAACATTAGGGCAAAAAAAATGCGCCTTTTGGCGCATTTTTTTATATAATATGTAGACTATGTTTATGAAAGTACCGCTTGTACTTTATCCGCAGCTTCTTGAAATTCAGTTGCACTCATAACATCTAAACCAGAATTATCAATTAATTCTTTTGCGATGTCAGCATTTGTTCCTTGTAAGCGAACAATAATTGGAACAGAAATGTTGCCCATATTTTTATAAGCATCAATAACACCTTGTGCTACGCGGTCACAACGTACAATACCCCCAAAAATATTGATTAAGATTGCTTTTACAGCAGGATCTTTTAATATAATTTTAAAAGCAGCTTCTACTCTAGCTGCATCTGCAGTACCACCAACATCTAAAAAGTTTGCTGGTTCACCACCAGCTTGCTTAATTAAATCCATTGTTGCCATTGCTAAACCAGCACCATTGACCATACAACCAACGTTTCCGTCTAAATCTACATAGTTTAAACCTAAAGCACCAGCTTCAACTTCTATAGGATTTTCTTCACGTAAATCTCGCATTTCAGCTAAATCTCTATGTCTATATAAAGCGTTATCATCTAAAGTAACTTTAGCATCTACAGCCATAATCTTATCATCACTTGTTTTTAAAACCGGATTGATTTCAAATAAAGACGCGTCAGACTTTACATATGCTGTGTATAATGCAGATACAAATTTTGTCATTTCTTTAAAAGCTGCGCCAGATAAACCTAAATTAAATGCTACACGACGCGCTTGGAAACCTAATAATCCTAACGCAGGATCCACCTCTTCAGTAAAAATTAAGTGTGGTGTTTCTTCAGCAACAGTTTCAATATCCATTCCACCTTCGGTAGAATACATAATCATATTTTTTCCTGTACCTCTATTTAACAGTACAGACATATAATATTCTTCTGGCTCATTATCACCAGGATAATAAACATCTTCAGCAATTAATACTTGGTGCACTCTTTTTCCTTCAGCAGAAGTTTGAGGAGTTACCAAATCCATACCTATAATATTACCAGCAATTTCTTCAACCTCTTGGAGATTTTTAGCGAGTTTAACACCACCACCTTTTCCTCGTCCACCTGCATGAACCTGAGCTTTAATAACATGCCAACCTGTTCCTGTTTCAGCTGTCATTTGTTTAGCTGCATCAACTGCTGCTTTAGCACTTTGAGCTACAATTCCACGTTGAATGCGTACTCCAAAGCTGCTTAGTAATTCTTTTCCTTGATATTCGTGTAAATTCATAATAAATGTTCAATTTATTTTTTCCTTGAAAATGGAAATTCTATGATTTATTGGTGCACAAAAATAAGGATACTAAAACGTTTTTACCAATTGTTTTTAATAAATACTGTATCTTATTTTATCTATTTCAATTATCCTTAATTTTTTCAGTCTTTTAAACGCTTAATTACAGAAAACGCTTTATCTACCAATAAATCCTCAACGACTATTGTAAACTCATTTGTGGTAGAAACAACTTCATACAGAGTAATTCTCTCCCAAGCTAAACGCTTAAAAATTTGATAGTATAAACCCGCAATTTTCGAATTACCTTTTGGTAAGTATATACTAATAGCAGATAGTTTATCTTGTTGTCCTATAAGTACTTCATTTTTAAATGCTTTTGAGATACTTTCTTTCTCTGATGTTGAGATAATGATGTTACTCTCAAACATACCACGAGTAAAGGCATAGAAAATTTGTTGATTCGCACTTATTTTTTCTAATACTTGTGTATGACTATTTATCAATGACTTTGAATTTTGAAATGTAAAGTCACTGAGGTTAGAACGTACTGTAATATCACCTAAGTTTTTAAAAACTCTTTTTAATGGAACTGAATTGTCAAGATTCAAAGGTTGTTGATGTCGTCGTAATGCCATCATAATGGCTCCGTCTTTAACAGGTTTACGTAACATTTGAGAAATCGTATGATTTAAATCTTTTGCTAAAGCTGAAAAATTAATAATATCTCGAGATAAACCTTCTTCTAAAAAAGGACTTGACATTATAATTTCATCTACACAAGAGGCTATTGTCTTCAAATTGTTAATTATTTAACATTATGTGTAAAATTAGCTATATTTTTTCATTTATTATGTTTTAGCTACAAATAACTTCTACTTTTGATTCCCAATTAAATAATTATTAAGATTAAACTAATGAAAAATAATACCTTATTAAAGATTGCAAAAGACTTTGAAAGTCCAGTTTATGTTTATGACTCAGAAACAATCACAACTCAGTATAAACGTTTAACAAAAGCATTTGGTAAGGTTAAGAATTTAAAGCTTAACTATGCAGTTAAAGCACTATCAAACATTTCCATACTCAAATTATTTAATACTTTAGGTTCAGGAATTGATACTGTTTCTATTCAAGAAGTACAATTAGGTTTAAAGGCTGGTTTTAAACCTGAAAATATAATTTTCACTCCAAATGGAGTATCACTTGAAGAGATTGAAAACGTTTCTAAACTCGGAGTACAGATTAATATAGATAATCTTTCAATTTTAGAACAATTCGGAACAAAACATCCTAATATTCCTGTTTGTATTCGTATTAATCCTCATGTAATGGCTGGTGGTAACACTAATATTTCAGTAGGCCATATAGATAGTAAATTCGGAATTTCTATACATCAAATTCCATTAATACTTCGTACTGTTGAAAATACCAAAATGAATATTAATGGTATTCATATGCATACTGGCAGTGATATTTTAGATATTGATGTCTTTTTATATGCTAGTGAAATTCTGTTTGAAACGGCTAAGAATTTCAAAAATCTAGATTTTATAGATTTTGGTTCTGGATTTAAAGTACCGTACAAAGCAGGTGATATTGAAACCAATATTGAAGAATTAGGAGTAAAACTATCTAAGCGTTTTAATGAGTTCTGTAAAGACTATGGTAAAGAATTAACTCTAGCCTTTGAGCCAGGAAAATTTTTAGTTAGTGAAGCCGGAGTATTTTTAGCTAAAGTCAATGTCGTGAAACAAACCACCTCAACAGTTTTTGCTCAGATAGATTCAGGATTTAACCATTTAATTAGACCAATGCTATATGGTTCGCAGCACGATATTTTGAATGTTTCTAACCCAAAAGGAAGAGAACGTTTTTACTCAGTTGTTGGTTATATCTGTGAGACTGATACTTTTGCCAATAACAGACGTATTTCTGAAATAAACGAAGGAGATGTGCTGTGTTTTAAAAATGCAGGAGCGTATTGCTATTCAATGGCAAGTAACTACAACTCTCGTTATAGACCAGCGGAAGTTCTCATCCATAAAGGAAAAGCTCATCTCATAAGAGAGCGAGAAACTTTTGATGATATTTTACATAATCAGGTAGAGATTTCACTCTAAAAGTTAAAGCATTGCAAATTGCAATGCTTTTTTTATACCTTTAAAATCCCCTCAAGTCTTTTCATACTATCACATTTAAAGACAAATGAAATCAATCAAATCAACCCGAATAGAATCTATAGATATTCTAAGAGGTCTCGTTATGGTCATTATGGCTTTGGACCATGTTAGAGACTACTTTCACATCAATGCTTTTGCTGGCAACTATCCAGAAAATTTGGAATCTACTAATATCATTCTTTTTGGAACACGTTTTATCCCTATTACTGTGCTCCAGTTTTTGTGTTTTTAGCTGGTACATCTGCATTTTTATATGGACAAAATAAATCAAAAGGTCAACTATCTAAATTTCTCATCACGCGAGGATTATGGTTAATATTTGCTGAAATATTTATCAATAATTTCTTGTGGTGGTTTGATCCTTCATTCGGCTTCACCAACCTTCAGGTCATTTGGGCATTCGGTATTTGCATGATTACTTTAGGAATCGTTATTCATTTCCCCAAGAAAATTATTCTTTTATTAGGCCTTCTTATCGTCTTTGGACATAATGCTTTAGATGGTATTGTCAAAGAAGGTGATAGCATTGGATCATTAATTTGGTACTTTCTGCATCAAATGAATGGTTTTAGTTATACTGAAGGTCATTTTTTATAGTTCTCATATCCTGTTTTACCATGGATTGGCGTCATTCTTTTAGGCTATTGTTTTGGAGAATTCTATAAAAAAGACGCGTCAATAACAATCAGAAAAAAGTGGCTTTTATATTTAGGTTTATCAGCTACAGTTTTATTCTTTGTGTTTAGAGGTTTTAATTTTTATGCTGATCTAAATCCTTGGGCTTACCAAGAAACTAAAGAAAACTATAATTTCATTCCTTAATGTGAGTAAATATCGACCTTCGTTAGCATATCTATTAATCACTTTAGGGCCAGCACTTTTATTTTTACTTGTTGTAGAAAATATTAAAAACAAAATCACTAACTTTTTATTGGTTTTTGGACGAGTTCCTTTCTTTTATTATGTCTTGCACATCTTTGTTATTCACATTGTTGCAATTATAGGATTATTAATTACAGGAAAAGATTGGAAATTGATGATTTTAGATAATGAAACGATGAGTTCTGGAAGACTTCAAGGATATGGCTATTCTCTTTTTACTGTTTATTTAGTATGGATTTTAATTGTATTACTACTTTATCCAATCTGTAAAAGGTATATGAGATACAAAGCCAATAATAAAGATAAATGGTGGTTAAGCTATTTATAATGAAGTAGAACTAAAAAGCGTTAATGTTTATAAAAGTACACTTAATACATCTTGCTTTTTTATACTTTTAAAATAAATCAACTAAAATGAAATCAGCTAAATCAACCAGAATTGAATCCATCGATATTTTGAGAGGTCTTGTAATGATAATTATGGCTTTAGACCATGTTAGAGATTACACAAATACAGGCTATATGTTTGTTGACCCAACAAATCTTGAAACTACGACACCTATGTTATTCTTTACACGATGGATAACCCATTTTTGTGCACCCGTTTTTGTATTCTTAGCCGGAACTTCAGCTTTTCTATATGGAAGTAAGAAGTCCTCAAAAAATGGTCTTGCAAAATTTTTATTTACCAGAGGTCTATGGTTAGTATTTATAGAATTAACTGTCGTTAACTTTGCTTGGACATTCGATATAACATTAAGTGTACACATATTCCAAGTGATTTGGGCTATTGGTATATGCATGATGCTTTTAGCAGCATTAATTTACTTACCAAAAAAAATACTATTTACCCTAGGATTTTTAATACTACTTGGTCATAATTTCCTTGATGGAATAACACAACAAGGCACAGAACCATTATCGTTATTATGGTATTATGTGCATCAGTTTAATTTTCAAGTTATCAATGAAGGGCAAGGCATGTTAGCCATTGCTTATCCATTTCTACCATGGTTAGGTATTATTATTTTAGGGTATTGTTTTGGGCATTTTTATCAGAAAGAATTTGATGCAACAATTAGAAAGACTTGGTTGCTTCGTATAGGTATTGGAGCTATCCTTCTATTTTTTATTTTACGTTTTGCAAATATTTATGGTGATTCAAAGGCTTGGTCTTCTCAAGATAATTTAACTTATACTCTTTTATCTTTTTTTAATGTTACAAAATATCCACCTTCATTAATCTACACATTAATGACTATTGGACCTGCATTATTATTTTTATATGCTATTGAAACTGTTAAAAATAAAGTCACCAATTGGCTACTCGTATTTGGTCGGGTTCCTTTCTTCTATTACATTTTACACCTGTATCTTATCCATCTTATTGGCCTGATTGGGCTCGTAATTTTAGGTGAGAACTTGCAAGAACTTATAATGACTGTAAATCGTTTTAAAAGTGGTTACCTATTTAATATTGGATTTGATCTCTGGGTCACTTACCTAGTATGGATTCTAGTTATTATTATTCTCTATCCTATTTGTAAAAAATACATGAAATATAAAGCCAATAATAAATACAAATGGTGGCTAAGTTATTTGTAACTTTATAACATCATTCAATCATAAATATTAAAACCAACCGCCAAACATGAAATCACAATTTAAATTTAATAGACTTGTTCTCTCTTTTACTATTTTATTTCTTTTATCAGGTCTTTTAGCTTTTGCTCAAGGTACACGATTACTTCGTCAACCTGATATTAGTAATACACATATCACTTATACTTATGGAAGTGATATATGGGTTTCTGAATTAAATTCTAAAGATGCTAAGCGTATCACATCAACTGCAGCCGTAGAATCTAACCCATACTTTTCACCTGATGGAAATTGGATAGCTTTCAGCTCAAATCGTTCTGGTTCAAATAATGTCTATATCGTTTCAAAAGATGGTGGAGAACCTAAACGCTTAACATGGCACCCAAGTAGTTCTGCTGTAAGAGGGTGGACTAATGATGGTAAACATATTTTGTTTGCAAGTAATAGAGAAACTGCTCCTAGACCATATAACAGGTTATATACCATATCTATTGAAGGTGGAGCGCCTCAATTATTAACTAAACAATGGAGTTACGATGGAGCGTATTCACCAGATGGAAATCAACTCATAATAGATAAAATGGACCGTTGGGATGTAGAGTGGAGAGCCTATCGTGGTGGACAAAACACTCCTCTTATTATTCTCGATTTAGAAAATCAGAGTGAAGTGTTACTTCCTAATGAAAGTACTACAGATATTAAACCAATGTGGTTAGGAGATGAGATTTACTTTCTATCCGATAGGGATTTAGTATCAAACATTTGGTCGTATAATCCGAGAACTAAAGAATTAAATCAAATTACAAAATATAAAGGTTCTGATGTAAAATGGCTAAATGGAAATGGCAACACTTTAGTATACGAACGTGATGGTTATTTACATAAAATGAGCATTTCATCAAGTAAATCCTCACAATTAGAAATTAACGTTGTTGGAGATTTTCCTTGGGCAGAAACTAAATGGAAAGATGTGTCCCGTTCTACTCGCTCTGCATCATTATCACCAAATGGAAAACGTGCCATTATGCAATCTCGTGGTGATATTTTTACAGTCCCTGTTGAATTTGGTGATTCAAGAAATTTAACTGAAAGTTCTGGCACTGCAGATCGAAGACCTATTTGGTCACCTAAAGGTGATAAAATTGCTTGGTTTTCTGATGAAAACAGAAAAGGTTATACATTGATGTTATCAACTCAAGACGGTTTATCGCAACCAGAAGTAATTTCAATAGGTGAATCTAAATTAGGATGGAGTCCAACTTGGTCTCCTGATGGAAAATATATTGCTTTTGTAGACGATGATGTTCGTTTACGTTATGTCAACCTAGAAACTAAAAAAATAAAAACTATTGATGTTGGTGGTAATAATTTAGAACGTGGTGGTATTGAATTAAAATGGTCACCAGATAGTAACTGGATAGCTTATGAAAAATCTGCATCAAATAACTTTAGACAAGTTTATATCTATTCGGTAAAAAATGATGTAACTAAAGCTATTACTGACCCTTTCGCAGATTCATTTTCTCCAGCATGGGACCTAAATAAAAAGCAGCTTTACTTCTTAGCAAGTACAGATGTTGCACTAGGTTCTGGTTGGGCAAATACAAGCTCTATGACTGCTGATCCTGTTTATTCAGCTTATGTTGTGAATTTAGACGCTAATGATGATTCACCGTTTGAACCAAAAAGTGATGAAGAAGAAGTAAAAGAAGATGACGACAAAAAAAATGATGACAAAGAAGAAGACAAAGACTCTAAAGATAAAGAGGACGTTAAGAATAAGACTATGGTTGTAGATTTTGAGGAAATAGGTCGTCGTACTTTGGCGTTACCAATGCCCTCAAGATATTATGGTTACATTATTGCTGGTCCTAAAGGTTCTATTTTTATCTCAGAATATATTCAAAATGGAAGAGGCGCCACCCTTCATAAATTTAGTCTAGAAGATCAGGAAAGTAAAGAGTTTACAACTGGTGCTAGTTCAGTTTCGGTTACTTCTAATGGAAAACATATGCTAGCTAGACTTAATGGAGATTGGAAAGTAATTAAAACTAGTGGAGCAAACGCTAAAAGCGGAAAACGCTTAAAAGTAAATCTTCAAATGAAGTTAGACCGTTCTGCTGAATGGGAACAAATATTTGAAGAAGCTTGGAGATACGAGCGCGATTATTTTTACGATCCTAATATTCATGGTCGTGATTGGAAAGTGGTATATAAAAGATATGCACCGTTAGTTCCATTCATTAAACATAGAGCAGATTTAACCTATATATTAGATCAAATAAATGGCGAATTGTCTGTTGGTCATAGTTTTGTCTTTGGTGGTGATTACCCAAGTACAGATTATTCTAGAACAGGGTTATTAGGTGCTGATATGACCGAAAATAGTGGTCGTTGGCAAATAAAACGTATTTACACTACAGAAAACTGGAATCCAGGATTATCAGGTCCATTGGATGCTCCAGGGTTAAAAATAAAAGAAGGTCATTACATCGTTGGTATTAATGGAAATGAAGTAAAATCTAATGATAATTTTTATAAACATTTAGACGGTACTTCTGGTAAGCAAACCATTCTTCATATTAATGATACACCAGAATTTAAAGGACACTGGACAGAAATTGTAGAACCAATAAGAAGTGAGAATTCTTTAAGACAACGTACTTGGGTTGAAGACAATCGTAGATTAGTTGACAAGTTATCGAATGGGCGCTTAGGTTATATTTGGGTGCCTAATACTGGCGGACCTGGTTTTGTATCCTTCAATCGCTATTATTTTGCTCAACAAGATAAAGAAGGCGCCGTTATTGATGAACGTTTTAATGGAGGTGGATTTTTAGATGACTATATGGTAGATTTAATGACGCGTAGCCTCAGAGCTGGATTAACCAATGAAGTTCCCAACGGAATACCAATGAAACTTCCTGCAGGTATTTTAGGGCCTAAAGTATTATTAATAAATGAGCTTGCTGGTTCTGGAGGAGATTTCTTTCCTTGGGTATTTAGACAACAGAAGGCAGGAAAACTAATTGGAATGCGAACTTGGGGAGGATTGGTAAAATCATCTACACATTATGCTTTAGTCGATGGTGGTGGATTAACTGCACCAGATAATGCCGTGTTTGACCCAATAAACAATAAATGGATTGCAGAAAATATTGGTGTAGCACCAGATATTGAAGTAAGACAAGATGCAAAAGCATTATCCAGTGGAAATGATCCACAACTCGAGATTGCTGTGGCAGAATTAATGAAACAACTTGGTGTTAAAAAAGAAATTAAAGCACCTAAATATTCCCAACCTGCAAAAGGCAATTAAATGACAGGATTAGATTTAGTAATGGTATTTGCCGTAATCCTTTTCGCAAGATTAGGAGTACGGTTAGTATCTCGATATATAAAAATGAAGCGAGAAGATGACGGTGAAAATAAAGAGTAATGATCGTTAGTATTTAAAACTTGTTAACGACTAGAAGCTTTAGTTTGTTTAAGTGGAGAATTAACCCAATATCTATCTAAGTTAAAATTTGGGATATTTACTCGTGTATTTTGAAGTGGCATGGCCTTATTAACAAAAATTAAATCTGAAGGTAGTTTTTTACTTTCAAATATTTCTTGTGTAAATAACTCTCTAAATTGATAACCAACTAAGCGAGATTCTTTGTTAATTACTGTGCCAAATGTATCTTTAATCTTTTTTAATTTATAAGAAAAATCTTCGGACTTTACGGACTGTACATTTGTTGATATGCCCGCTGACCAATCCAAAACCTTTATCCTTACAGTATTAATATCTTCTAGTCTTATTTCTCTGACAATTAATTTTTTATCTTGATACCTTAACTTAAAATTGCTTTTCCTTTTTATAGTTGATTCATCAACTGGTTTATTAAATTTGATATAAAAATATTGATCATTTGGATCAAAATCAAAACTTTCAACTTTAAACGGATTAGGTTCTTTAATTATAAATCGGTTATTAAAAGTCATATAATTGAGAAACATCTTGTTTCCAACTACTTTATATTCTACTGTTACTTCAAATAAAATATTACCCGATTTACGAGATAAGTTTCCAAAAGCATTGTCTTTAGATCTCGCAGAATTATAATTCTTGTTTGAAAAGACACTGTATTCTATTTTGTGAATGGCAAAATTAGATTTAGCTATATAAATTTTACCTGCACCCATATATTTTGAATTAGGGTTTTCTTTAGTTATAAATTCAATTTCATACAAAGGGACATCATCTATATACTTTACACTTAACAATTTAAAACGATGATTATTAACAAAATCGTCTCTAAAAACATATATAAATGAAAAACTACTTTTATTGTAATTTCGAATAGGATTATGAATATTTAAAATTTCTAATTCGTTTTGAATTTCTGTACCGAGTTTAGCACTATTATCATAAACTAAGGTTTTAGATTTTCCATAAATGCTATTTAACAAAAGTGTGTCTTGATAAAATTTATTATTTACATTATAAGAGTAAATTGCAGATGTATTGTCTTTATATAAATATTTACTTGTATTAAAACCAGCATCAAAACTTTCAACTATTGCTTCATTTAAATTATAATAATTATTATTCACCAATTGGTAATCTCTATAATATGACATATAAGAATGAGGCGAGTAAGGATAATTTGTTGGAATTTTCCCAATCGAATTTCTAACTATATCTTCAACACGTATATCTTTTTTATTAGACTTTGTACTACCAGAAATTAAAACTGCACCTAATGCTTCTATCTTTGGTTCTAAATAGATTGTATTAATCGTATTAATCTTTAGCGTGTTCAAATCTATTTTTAGAGTTTCAAACCCTATCGAAGAAATAACAATTTTCTCATACGATTCTTTGTAATTTATTGGCAATCTAAACTCGCCTTCTTCATCAGCAATAACACCATTTGGTGTACCTTCAAACTTTATTGTAGCATATGATACAGGATACTTTGATTCATAGTCTAAAATTTTGCATAATAACTCTTTAGGGGTTTGAGCAAACCCTGAGATAATTACACTGAATAATAAAAACAATGACAGTACGTATTTAAATTTCATATTAATTCAAAATATTTTATAAAGGGCTTATTTATCTCTGTAAAATGTTAATCCATTTTTATATAAATCGTAAAATGCAAACTCTTTAGTTCCCCAAGGAGTTTCTTTTAAAGATGTATTGTCATGAAAAACATCTTGCGTTTTAAATTCTTCATGTAAAGCTTCAATATTATCAACATAAATGCGTAACATTTGTGTATTTAAACCATTATCCAATTCACTACTATCGTGCCATTGTAAATGAATCTCTATTGAATCTCTTCTAACACCTGCATAACCCTGGACACTTGTGGCATCTCTAAATGCAAGTTGAAAACCCAATTTGCTTACATAATAATCTACAGCTTTGGAAACGTCTTTAACTGGTAGAACAGGATGAATTTGTTTAAGGTAACCAGACATTCTTTATTATAAATATTTATAAATGTAACGATTTAATTAAAATGTACAATCGATTAAAATATAGCAATTAATATTTATTTGTGCTTTATGCGTCTTTAAGTTTCATCTAATTATCAGTAGTTTTTAATGGGGAATTAAGCCAGTAATCTTCAGTTTTAAAATCATTTATAAAAGCTTCTTTTAATGATTTACCTTTTTTTACATACTGTAAATTAGTATCTAATGCTTTATTCAAAAATACACGTTGAACAAATAGCTCCCTAAATTGATGACCTTCAACTTTTGATTTCCCCATCTCAAAACCTTGTTCATCTTTAAAGTTTTTAAGTTTCAGAGTAAATAATGCCTTCTCTTCTATATTCTGTTGATTTAAAAAGGATGATGATTCCTTTTTAAGTTTTACCTCAATCGTTTTAGGTTTAACAAATAATATTTCTTTAACACCCAATCTTCTATCCCTATAATAGATTTTGGCATCATTTGTTCGCGGTGCTATAACTGTATCCAATACTCTATTAAATTCTATTGTAAATAAGTTTTTTTCTTTAGTGTATTCCCAGCTTTCAATTTTTAAAGCGCCCTTTGGTGTTATGAAAAAATTATTATTAAAGGTTATATAGTTTAGATACATTTTATCATTTTCTTGCCGTTTATATTCAATATCTATAGTGAAAACTGACTTTTTTAAGCTGTTAGAATATAATTTATAATCAAACCGATGTATTGAAAAATCTTCTTTAGATATATAAATAAACCCATTAGCATTGTAGGTATATCCAGTTATATAGGTTTTTGCTGAAAACTCAATTTTATATAGTTCTTCATCATCTAAAAAAATAGAGCCTTTATTATAAAACTTATGATTTTTAACAAAGTCCTTTTCAAAAACATAAACAAATGAAAAGCTACCACTTTTATAATTTCTTATTGGATTATGAATATCTAATAGCGTTAATTCATTACCTATACTACTACCCATTTTTCCATCTCTAATCAGTTTTGTATCATTATAAACAGAATTACTTAACAATGTGTCTCTAGTAAACTCAGTATTCAATTCATAACTATATAATGCCGTATTATTTAAGGGATCACTTATTTTATGTGTTAAAAAACCTTGATCAAAAACTTGTGCAATACCTTCATTCAAATTAATATATTTTTCATCTACGAATTGATAATCTCTGTAATAGGTTATATATGAAAAAGGGTCTACAGGGTAATTGTCTTTAATGTGTACTATGGCCTTCTTTACAATTTCTTTAGCTGATAATTCTTTGTTGTTTTTACCATTTACAACGACCTCATTAAGTGGTTCGGTCTTAGGAATTATAAATATCGTATGGTAAGGTTGCTCTGTTAAGGAATTAAGAGGAACTATTTTAGTACTGTAACCAATACAACTTATTATTAAGGAATCATTTTCTTTCTTGTATCGAATAGGTATTCTAAAATCTCCTAGAATGTTTGCTACAGTACCGTTTCTATTATTAACAAATCTAATTGTTGCATAAGGAACAGGCTTTTTAGATTCTGTATCTATGACTCTAAATAGCAGTTGTAGCTTTTCTTGAGATGAAGCAAAAAGTATCCCACAACATGCGAAAACTAAAGTGAGATAAAAGGAACGCATAAGTTAGGTTTTACTGCGATTAGTTCAATGTAAAATTAACTGACAAAAGTATTTAAGTTTCTTACTAGGTGTTAAATTATTATTAAAATACAAAGAACGAATTCTGTAATACTTTACTCGCGGACTTTACCCGAAAAATGATTCACTTTTGGGTTTATTGGATTACCTGTGCTACGTCTGTAAATAACCAACTGTCCACAATGCCATATCGCATCTGCAATTGGTCCATTAACCTGATTCCAAAACGGAATTTCTTGCTCACCAAAAATGATTTTATATTGAGACACATTTTCACTAGACCTTAAAATATCTGCAGCAGTTTTGAGATTAGTCAAAGTTTTTGATCTCATATCTGAATATGATAAATTTTCGTTAACTCTAGCGTTCGGTTTCTTTAATGTTGAGTTCACAATAATTTTAGACAAATCATAAATATGCTTAATTGTTTCCTTTGATGATCTTCCGTCTTCATTTGCTTTATAAGCTAAATCTTTTTCTGTTAAACTATCACTTGCCCAATAATATCGAAAACCAAGTGCATCTACCATTCTTGCTACCATAGTACCAGCAGTAAATTTTTCTGAATAGTCTGGCACTTCATAGTAAGGTAGTTCTGTGTTTTCTTGGGCAGCCAATCGACTAAATATAACTAAGGTCACTATAACTATAAATCTTTTCATATCTTATTTTTTTTCTAAATCCAGAGTATCTTTAATTACCTTTTCTTTATTTCTAAATCTGTAAATAGAACAGATTAAAAGTATTAAACCTGTTATACATATAACACCACCACTATCAACTGTTGACTGCAAATATCTAGCATTTATAGCCACCTCTGGTTTGAAAAACAAGAGTTTAATTAAACCTGCAAAAAAAAAACCAAACCTAAACTTAGAATTAACCAATTCAAAAATCTATTTTCCTTACGAATTTCTTTTAACCTATGTTTATTGCCTCTTTTTTTCAATAGCTCTTTAATCCTTTATTTCTTTAGTTTTTGTAATCGTATCTGTACCATACTTATCCATCAAAAACACTAATGCAGTCATCGTAGCTGCACCTAACTCTAATTCGCGTTTATTTACGTGTTCAAATGTATCATTAGCTGCATGATGATGGTCGAAATAACGTTGCGAATCTGGTCTTAATCCAGCCAACACAGTATCATTATTTTTTAATGGGCCTATATCTGCACCACTACCTCCTTTTTCAAAATAGTGAATTAAATAAGGTTTAAATAAAGGTTTCCATGCTTCGACTTTTGAAAACATAAGATCACTGCAATCAAAACTGAAACCTCTTGGTGTAAATCCTCCTGCATCACTTTCTAAAGCGAATACATGCTTTTCATTCTTTTCTTTAGCAACCTCAGCGTACTTTCGCCCTCCTCTTAATCCATTTTCTTCATTCATAAACAATACGACTCTTATACTTCGTTTAGGGGTAATACCGCTCTCTTTTAATAAACGAATAACATCCATAGATTGCACAACTCCTGCACCATCATCATGTGCTCCATCTCCTAAATCCCATGAATCTAGATGACCACCAACTATCATAAATTCATTTGGATATTCGCTTCCTGTAATTTCACCAATAACATTGTATGATTGTACATCCTCAAATTGCTGACAACTTTGCTCAAAATAGAATTCAAGATTGCTATTATTTTTTAAAGCTTCACTTAATTTAACAGCATCATTAGTGCTAATTGCTGCTGAAGGAATACGTTTCTCAACAGGTAAATCTCCATAACTCATACTACCAGTATGTGGATAATCATCTTGTCGAGAACTTAGTGAACGCACTATGGTACCAAGAGCACCAAATTTTGCTGCTTCTGCTGCACCTCTATAGCGTTCAGTAGAACAACCACCATAAGCTTGAAACGTATTAATTAATTCTGTTTGTAAAGCTCTATTAATAAACACAATTTTACCTTTCACTTTTTCTGTGCCCAAGGCTTCTAAATCTTTGTACGTGCTTACTTCTAAAACCTTAGCCTTTATTCCTCCATTTGGTGTAGCAATAGAACCTCCTAAAGCACAAATATTAACTTTACTGATTTCACCAGAAATTTCAAAATATGCCATTTCCTTTTCACCTCTTACCCACTTTGGTACCATAACAGGTTGTAACCAAACTTTATCTAATCCAAGTTTCTCAAGTTCTGTTTTAGTATATTGCACAGCAAGTTCTGCGTTTGTTGATCCAGACAAACGACCACCTATATTATTAGATATATGATCTAACCAATCATAACTTTTACCATTAGTTAGTGATGTAGAATAAATTGTTTTTAAAACAGTTTCATCCGTTTGTGCATAGTTAAAAGTAAATACGCAACATAAAACTAAAGCAAGTAATCTAGTTTTCATTTTCTAATTGTTGTTTATATAAATTAATATTAGCTTTTTCGTCATCTGGTAATACTGGTTCTTCAATATCTGAATATGCGCTTAGTGTGTCATATAGAATTTTAGCAACCAGATAACGCGCCACTGGTTTATCATCTGCAGGAATGTTATACCATGGTGCATGTGGTTTAGAACTTCTATTTAAAACCTCCTCATAACAGTCTTGATATTTATCCCAAAGTTTACGCTCTTTTAAATCGCCTGAAGAAAATTTCCAATTTTTCTCTTGCTTGTTTAAACGCCTCAATAATCTGTATTTCTGCTCACCTTTAGAAAGATTCAAAAAGAATTTAAATATAATAGTACCATTTTCTGCTATGTGTTTTTCAAAATTATTAATCTGCTCATAACGTTTATCCCAAAAGGCATCGTCAATTTTTGAAACATCATCTATGCCTGGAATATTCTCACTCATTATATAATAAGGATGCACACGTGTTACTAAAACATTTTCGTAATGCGTTCTGTTAAAAACACCAAACTTTCCTCGAGCTGGCAAAGCAATATAATGTCTCCATAGATAATCGTGTTTTAATTCTAATTCGGTTGGTACTTTAAAACTGTGCACTTCCACACCTCTTACGTTAAAATCTTTGAACACTTCTCTTATCAAACTATCCTTTCCAGATGTGTCCATACCTTGCAAACATATTAACACGGAGTATTTTCCATGCGCATATAATGTATCTTGTAATTTTCCTAGCTTCTTACGAACCGATTTTAATTCGTCCTTAACCGTATCTTCATCTACATCAACATTAATCTTTGTTGGCTGGTCTTTAAGGTTAATTTTAGATGTAATTTTAAAATCATTAAGATCTATTGATATCATAAAGTCTATTAATTGAAGTAAAGTTTATTGAGCATTAAAGATATGAAAATTGCTATTGTTTTTCTCTTTATGATTATTTAATGTTTCTATTCAGAATTCAATATTTGTATGATGAAAATGTGTTATTTAGTGTTTATTAAATTCTTATGAGTAATACAGTAATTGTACAAGCAAGTTCTAGAAGTGTTGGAGACACAAGTAAAATTGTAAGCTATATAGAGTCAAAATATGGATTTGATGTCATTGATTTACATAAAAAAGAAATTAGTCATTACGATTACGAATTTAAAAATGTTGATGATGACTTCTTACCTACAATTACAAAAATCATAAAAACATATGACATCATTATTTTTGCAACGCCAGTATATTGGTATAACATGAGTGGGATTTTAAAAGTGTTTTTTGATAGAATTTCTGACCTTTTAGTTAATCACAAATCATTAGGAAGACAACTAAGAGGCAAGCAAATGGCAATGATAAGTTGTAGCAATGCGGGTGATTTAAAGGATGGATTTGATATGCCTTTTAGAGAATCAGCTGATTATCTTGGTATGACTTATCTAGGAAGTACGCATTCATGGATAGAAAAAAAAGCTATTAATCCAGAAGCTAAACTTCGGATTAATAACTTTTTTAATAATTTATCTATTACAAAAAGTAAGTAGATACTTCTATATTATTTACTAGCAAAAGCTTTGACATCACTTTCACTAACTTCTTTTCCACCAAGTATAATTAAACGCTCTACTACATTTCGTAATTCTCGAATGTTACCTGTCCAATCATAATTTTGCAGCAACTTAATCGCCTTATCCGAAAAGGACTTTTTTGCGTTGCCTTGCTCTTTAGAAATCTTATCTGTAAAATAATTTATCAATAAAGGAATATCTTCTCTTCTATCATTTAATGCAGGTACTTCAATTAATATCACAGCTAATCTGTGATATAAATCTTCTCTAAATTTCCCGTCCTCAATCTCCTTTTTTAAGTTTTTATTTGTTGCAGCAACAACACGTACATTGACTTTAATATCTTTATCGCTTCCTACACGTTGAATTCTACTTTCTTGCAAAGCACGTAGCACTTTAGCCTGAGCTGATAAGCTCATATCACCTATTTCATCTAAAAAAATAGTGCCTCCATTTGCAGCTTCAAACTTACCTGCTCTATCTTTTGCTGCTGATGTAAAAGCCCCTTTAACATGACCAAACAATTCGCTTTCTATTAATTCACTCGGAATTGCAGCACAATTAACTTCTATCATTGGGCCTTTAGAACGTTCACTTTTTTGGTGTAACCAATGTGCAACTAACTCTTTACCAGTTCCATTTGGACCAGTAACTAAAACACGTGCATCGGTTGGTGCCACTTTATCTATCATATCCTTAATACGGGCAATACCATCACTTTCACCAATCATTTCGTAGTTCTTGCTAACCTTCTTTTTTAGCATTTTGTTCTCAACTACGAGTTCTTTTCTGTCTAAAGCTATACGAACAGTATTTAATAATCGATTCAAATCTGGTGGTTTAGAAATGTAGTCGAAAGCACCTAAACGCATTGTATTTATTGCAGTATCTAAATCTCCATGACCAGAAATCATTACCATAGGTGTTTCTGGCTTTATTTTTTTAACGGCTTCGAGCACCTCAACACCATCCATTTTTGGCATTTTAATATCACACAATACTAAATCGTAGTCCTCTTTTTTTATTTTTTCAATTCCAGCTAAGCCATCTTCTGCCTCTTCAACCTGATAAGCATCACTTTCTTCCGAAAGGATTTTTACTAATACTCTGCGGATAGCCGCTTCATCTTCAATTATTAATATTTTTGACATAATTATATTTTAAATTTTATTCCGCTTCTAAAATAAAAAGCATTTAATTCATTTAATTTAAATACTTCATCTCTATTTTCATTTCTCAGCACATTATTCAGTCTAAAAGTATACCCAATATAAGAATAAGCTACTAAATGTTTTGTAAAACAATATTCATACCCAAGTCCACCTAAAACAATAGAAAGTGAAATATTATTCACAGTTCGCTCATTAATAAGCATCGGTTTTTGAATATTCGCAAAATAACCATCAAGACCAGCAAATACTTGTAACATATTATGTTCGTTAAAAAAGTATTTTAAATTAGATTTTGGTACTCCTACACTAAACGACCATTTGTCATTAACACGTCTATAATAACTTACAAACGGAAGTGGAAATGGAACTCCTGCAGTTGTATTGTATGTTAGACCAAAAATGAAACGATATGGTTTCTCAATATCTTTAGCATCGGTTCTATCTTTAACAGCAAAAATACCTCCATTTAAAAATATATCATCTGAAGTAATCGTACTTGTCAAAGTAGAAGCTATTCTTGGATTTACTTTTAATCCTAAACGCCAATTCTCGTTAGCCTTAAAGGTATACCCTAAATTTAAATCAATAATATTTAACCGATTCAAATTATTTTGATCAAACTGATAGTCATCTTCTAAATTCAGTATTATTCTATTGTATTCTGCTCCAACGATTAAGTAATCTTTATCCTTAATCTTAATAGGATAATTGACCGATGCTCTTAATCTTGTATAATTGTCTTCAGAGTTTCTGTTAGGTATAAATGAATACTCTAAACGAGCTAAATCAGTAAGTTGCGCTTCTGCAAAATGAAAACTACATACTAATATCCACACTAGCAATATATTACAATTTGAGAAGCGTTTAATCATATAATTTTATTTTTGAATAATATGGACATCGCGCTGTGGAAATGGAATCGATATATTATTTTCTCTAAATAAACGATCTATTTCAAATCGAATATCACTTTTAGGGAATGTAGCTTTAAAACTATCGTTTAAGGTAAATATAAGTTGAAAATTTAAAGAACTATCTCCAAAATCAGTAAATACAACTGTAGGCTCTGGAATATCTATAATGTCTTTATTAGCATGAGCAATTTGCAACAATATGTTTTTCACTAAGTGTACATCGCTTCCATAAGCGACACCAACAGAAACGCTCTCTCTAGTAAGTGTGCCGTTTTGAGTCCAGTTATATAACGAATTGGTTAAATATAAATGGTTTGGAATAACTAAAACCTTATTATCTATAGTTACAGCTCTTGTTGTTCTTAGTTTTATTTCTTCTATTCGTCCTACTTTTCCGTCTAACTCAATAATATCGCCAACATGAACCGACTGATCTACTAAAATAAATACACCAGAAATAATATCTTGAAATAAGGTCTGCAGTGCTAGACCAACACCAATTAGTAAAGCTGCTGATGCTGCAAATACAGCAGTCACATTAACTCCTACGCTATGCAGCGTTATTAAAAGAATGATTATATAGACAAGCCACCTAAAATAGCCATAAACAACATTAAACTTACCCTTATCTTCTTTAGGGAGGCTTCTTGTAACTATTCTAAGAATAATTCTTAGAATTATTGTGGTAAAAAATATTGCTGTAATAACAATTAGTACATCCAGGATTGAGATGCTAATTTTATCTCCTAAATCAATATGTTTATTAAGAAAATCACTTATTCGTTCCCAGCCAGAACTATCTTTTATTTTGTCTTCTATTTCATCTAAATCCTGAATCATAAATTAATACTTCAGCCATTTAAATAATTCCTTATAAGTAGGCTTTTTACCATACATTAATATACCTACACGATAAATTTTTGCTGCAAACCAAACAGCGAACATAAAAGTACCAATTAGTAGTAATAAAGAAAGCCCTTGTTGCCATAATGGTACACCAAAAGGAATACGCATTAACATTACTACTGGCGACGTAAATGGAATAAATGAAAATACCGTTGACACAGTACCATGAGGATCATCAATTACTGTAAATACACCTACATAAACAGCCAAGATCAAAGGCATTAAAATAGGCAACATAAATTGCTGAGTATCAGTTTCGTTATCAACAGCTGCACCAATAGCTGCGTACAATGAACTATATAACAAATAGCCACCAATAAAGAAAAATATAAATGCTACAACTAAATTAGCTAGAGGCAAATTATTTATTGCTGTGAGGCCATTTTCAACTATAGTCTGCATTTTGTCAGCTTCCATGGCTTGGTTCATTATCTCTTGTTGTTGCTGTGCCGATGTTTGCGCTATATCAATACCAAAAATCATGGACACAACTGTCATGAGTACACCTCCTAAGATTACCCAAATAGCAAACTGTGTCACTCCAGCTAATGAAGTTCCTATAATTTTACCCATCATTAATTGAATCGGTTTTACAGAAGAAATAATTATTTCAATAATTCGACTTGTTTTTTCCTCGATAACACTTCGCATTATCATATTTCCATAAATAATAATGAACATAAACAATAAGTAACCAGCAATACCACCAAAAGCTAGCTTAACAATATTATCTATTTTAGAACTTTTTTCTCCTTCGAAGCTCTCTTGAGCAATATCTATACTTGTTTTAGAAGCTTCAATCTGCGCGAGCGTTACACCATCTTTCTGAAGTTTCATATCTCGCAAGCGCTTTTCTATCTTTCGTTCTAAACTTGCCATTATAGTTATAGATGGAGACTCTTCAGAATAAAACTTTACATTATCGGTAAAAGCATCTAAAGAATCTACTTTAGAAATATGCAATAGTCCATAATCTTCTTTCTCTTTAACTAAAGTTACGGCATCTTCTACATTCAATCCGTTTAAAATCGTATAATTTGTATTTTGAGTATTTAAAAATACTTTATCTAAATATCCAGATTCATCTAAAACAGAAATGGTTCGAAGTTTATCATTATTAAGTTGAGCCAAATATGATACCACAGCAATAAGTGCAATCATAATTAATGGACTCAAAAAAGTCATTACAATGAAAGACTTGTTCTTAACCTTTGTAAGGTATTCTCTTTTTATAATGAGCGGTAAATGATTCATGCTTAGTTATTTTTTACAGTTTGAATAAAAATATCACTTGCAGAAGGAATAACTTCTACAAAATGGTGCACCTCGGCTTTGGCTGTTAAAAAAGAGAGTAAATCATTAGGTGACGTATTATCATCTATTCTTATATTCAACTTAATATCATCATTTAAATTTTTAAAAGTAGCCGGAAATACCTCAAACGTATTCTGAATTTCCGAAAGCACCCTATCTTTATTAGCAGATTCTAAACCAACTTCAAACGTGTTTGTCCTATATTGACGCTTAATATCATTCAGTTTACCATCTAAAACTTTGTTAGATTTATGAATCAATGCAATGTGATCGCAAAGCTCTTCAACAGATTCCATACGGTGGGTTGAAAATATAACTGTCGCACCTTCATCTCTCAATTGCAATATCTCATCTTTAATAAGATTAGCATTGATTGGATCAAAACCCGAAAAAGGTTCATCAAAAATTAATAGCTTAGGCTTATGCAATACAGTAACCACAAATTGAATCTTCTGAGCTTGACCTTTACTAAGCTCTTGAATTTTCTTATTCCACCAATCACCAATCTCTAACTTGTCGAACCAATATTTTAGTCTACTTTTAGCTTCAGATTTACTTAACCCTTTGAGTTGAGCCAAATACAAACATTGTTCTCCAACCTTCATTGATTTATATAATCCACGTTCTTCAGGCAAATAACCTATATCTCTTATATGTTCAGGTTTTAGAGCCTGTCCATCTAAAAGTACAGAACCTTCATCTGGCATGGTAATTTGATTAATAATACGAATTAGTGTAGTCTTACCTGCACCATTCGGACCTAAAAGCCCAAAAATGCTACCTTTTGGCACAGCAATAGATACTTTATTCAGTGCTCTAAAATTTCCAAAATTCTTAGACACGGAATTAGCAACTAATAAATCATTCATATATAATTAAGTTTTGGTGGTAAGTTAGCTCGTAAATATATTAAATGTTATAGAGTTTTAAAGTATAATTGACACACATTTATCCACTATTTATAAAGCTTAACAAGAAAAAATGTTAGAAAAACAAAACCCACCCTCGTGGTTAGACAAGGATGGGAAAAAATTGCTATGAAAAAGAAAAATTATCGCTAATTAGCATTAGCGATAACTCAAAGATAATATTTTTTCTTTAACAGAAGCTTTTTTATGAAAACATATCTTTTACTTTTTCAAAAAAAGATTTATCAGAGCTTTCTGGTTTAGGATCAAAGTGCTCATCTTCTTTCATGCTTTCAAAAAATTCTTTTTGCTTTTTACTTAAAGTCTTTGGAGTCCAAACATTTACATGCACAAGTAAATCTCCTTTACCATAACCATTAATACTTGGAATACCTTTACCTCTAAGTCTTAATATTTTACCAGATTGTACACCTGTTTCAATCTTAATTCTCACTTTACCAGTAACTGCATCAATTTCTTTAGAGGTCCCTAAAACTGCATCTGGCAAACTCACGTACATATCGTAATGCAAATTATCGCCTTCTCGTTTTAATGTTGGGTGATCCTCCTCGGAGATTACGACTAATAAATCACCAGCAATGCCATTTCCTGGTGCATCATTACCTTTTCCAGTAACTTTTAATTGCATCCCATCTTCAACACCAGCAGGAATCTTAACCGAAACCGTTTCTTCTGAAATTTTTAAACCTTGAGCATCCGCATCAGAAGGCTTTTTATCAATAATTTGACCTGATCCACCACATGTAGGACATGCAGCAGATGTCTGCATACGTCCCAATATTGTATTTGTAACTCTAGTTACTTGGCCAGCACCATTACAAGTATTACAGGTTTTGTATGTTGTACCTTCTGCTTGTATTTTACGTTTTACTTTTATTTTCTTTTCTACACCATTAGCAACCTCTTCGAGCGACAGTTTTACGCGAATACGTAAATTACTTCCTTTCACTACACGCTGTCTTCCGCCTCCGCCAAAACCACTAAACCCGCCTCCACCAAAGCCACCACCGAAAATATCCCCAAATTGACTAAAGATATCATCCATGTTCATTCCGCCTCCGCCGAAACCACCTCCACCATCAAAAGCTTGATGACCAAACTGATCGTAACGTGCTCTTTTGTCTGCATTAGATAAAACTTCATAAGCTTCTGCTGCTTTCTTAAACTTTTCTTCAGCATCTGTATTATCTGGATTTTTATCCGGATGATACTTTAAAGCCATCTTACGATATGCCTTTTTAATTTCAGCATCAGTTGCACCTTTACTTATACCTAATACTTCGTAATAATCTTCTTTCATGTTTACTGCCCACGAAAGTGGGTATCTTTTAATTTATTTCCAAAAAATTAGAAAAACTAGCTTTATTTATTGCCCAATAACAACTTTAGGAAAACGAATGACTTTATCGCCTAATTTATATCCACGTTCTACAACGTCAATAATTTTTCCTTTTAAATCATCACTAGGAGCAGGAATTTGAGTTACAGCTTCATGGTCATCTGCATTAAAAACATCACCTTGTTTTACTTCGATTTTAGATAAGCCCTTTTGCTCTAAAGTATTTATCAATTTATTATAAATTAATAAAACTCCTTTACGCAATTCTTCAGCTTCTTTATCATCTTCAATGTGTGTCAAAGCTCGCTCAAAATCATCTAAAACTGGTAACACAGCTACCATAACATCTTGACTTGCTGTCTTAAATAACTCAATACGCTCTTTAGTCGTTCGTTTTTTATAATTCTCAAATTCTGCGAACAAACGCATAAACTTATCTTTCTCAGCAGCTAGTTGATCTTGTAACTGCTCTTCCGGAGATTTTTGTTCTTCTACTTCAACTTCAGATGTTGCAGTATCTTCTACCTGTGGTTCTTCCACGTCTTTATTTTTATTTTTTTTACTCATTTTGAGTGCTATTTTTTAATCTAAAATTAAATCTTCGATTTAGAGATGGCAAAAGTACTGCCATTATTATAAAAATGTCAAAATGTCATTAACATTTTTTTATAAAGTTTTAGGTAAGTATATTATTAACTTTGCGTCTTAAAAATAAATCAAAACAAACACTAACATGAAAACCTCATTTATTAAAATTTTCGCTTTTATAGCCTTAATTTCATTTACAAACTGTAATGATAAAGCTAAAGAAGCAGAAACGACAAAAGCTGAAGAAGCTGCTGTAGCAGAAATAACTGCTGTATCCTACGAAACGAACACAGACCAATCAATGATTGAATGGAAAGGCTTTAAACCTACTGGATCTCATAATGGAACCATTGGCATTAAAAATGGTAAACTAAAAATTAACAACGGAGCTATTGAGGGTGGAAAGTTTTTAATAGATATGAATACTATCGTCGTTACTGATATCCCAGCTGAAAAAAAAGGGAATGGGAAACTTGTAGGTCATTTAAAAAGTGCTGACTTTTTTGATGTAGAGGCTTTTCCTGTAGCACAATTTGAAATTACAGGTTCTGAAACTGTAGAAGGTAAAACAATCCTTTCTGGTAACTTAAAATTGAAAGATGCTACAAATAACATTAGTTTCCCAGTGACTTCTAGTGTAATTGATGGTAAAGTAACTTTAACTAGTGAAACTTTTACAATTGATCGCTCTAAGTGGAATGTAAAACATGGATCAAAATCTTTCTTTGATAACTTAGGTGATAGTTTTATTAATGATGATATTGAACTGAAAGTTACTTTGGTAGGAGCAAGTAAATAGTCGTTCAATTAAAATATTTAAACTAAAAGCAGCTTTTTCGAGCTGCTTTTTAATTATCTTTTTATTTGAATCTAATAAGGGTATAATATTTATACTTTCAAATAGATTTAGAGTATTAAAGCGGGATAGTTTTGCACTGAAACATTTTCTGATCTAGACTAGTTTTTTTTTAATTAACGTTGTTTCTTATTTGAGCTGAAGTATAGAAGTGCACCATTAATAATTACTAAAACCAAAATTGCATAGAGAAAAATCATAGTGTTCTTTTTTAATAAAACAACTGAGACCTAAAAACTCCTAAAAAATAATTACATAAAAATAAACTTAACTGCAGCTATCATACCTATAAAGCCAATAAAAGCAAGAAGTACCCAAATAGTTCCTTTATAATAGCGCTTATGAAGTTTCAAATCCTTTCGATACTGAAAGGCAATAACGATAGCGAAGATTATAAAGAATAATATTCCAAAAATCAATTGACCAGTACTAAACATTAGCTTATTTTTATGCAAAAATAGGAATTAAGCCACTAATAAACTAACAACAATGCAAGACAAAATCAATGCAGTAAAAACATTTCATACCGCCTTCAAAATAGGACATAGAGAAACACCAAAAGCAGACTTAGGCATAGATAAAAATATGTTACGCTATAAATTAATGCGCGAAGAGAATGAAGAATATTTAGAAGCTGCTAATGAGAATGATTTAGTAGAAGTTGCTGATGCACTTGGTGATATGCTTTACATTTTATGTGGCACAATTATAGAGCATGGTATGCAATACAAAATCGAAGAGGTTTTTGAAGAAATTCAACGTAGTAATATGAGTAAACTTGGAGACGATGGCGAACCAATTTACAGAGAAGACGGTAAAGTTTTAAAAGGACCTAACTACTTCAAGCCTCATATAAAAGAGATTTTAGAAAAATAAATAAATGAAAATATTGTTTACGGAAAATTACAGCTAACACACTTTTACTCTCCAGTTAAAAGGATCGCTTGTTTGGTTGGTTTGTATATCCGTAATACGCTTTTTTAACAGTGTACCATAAGTGTTTTCTAGTACTGGCAACTCATAATCTTTATCCTTAAAACCAAAGCCAGAGATAGGTGAAATTACAGCTGCTGTACCAGCACCAAACAATTCTTTAAGACTACCATTCTCAGAAGCTTCAATAAGTTCCGATACTTTTATTTTCCTCACTTCTGTGGCAATTCCTTCAGCTTCAGCAATTGCTAAAATACTTTTTCGTGTGATTCCATCTAATATACGATCACTTGTTGGAACTGTAAGCAAGGTATCATTAATTCTAATAAATATGTTCATCGCACCAGCTTCTTCAATATATTCGTGAGTGTTGTCATCTGTCCAAATAACTTGCTGATACCCTTTTTCTTTGGCTAATTGAGTTGGATAAAACTGGCCAGCATAGTTACCTCCAGCTTTAGCAAAACCAACACCACCATTAGCCGAACGAGAATATTGCTCTTCTATCAGCACTTTGACTTTACCAGAAAAATAAGGTCCAGAAGGTGCACAAGCAATAATAAATCTATAAGCATCTGCTGGAGAGGCATGAAAACCTTCCCCTGTTGCAAACATAAAAGGACGAATGTAGAAGGAACTTCCATCAGCTTTAGGAATCCAGTTCTTTTCAACCTTAAGCAATTCTTCTAGTCCATTCATAAAATATGCTTCTGGTATTTCTGGCATTGCTAGACGCTTAGCAGAAATATTCATACGCTTTACATTATCCATAGGTCTGAATAAAAACACATTATCCTCAGCATCTTTGTATGCTTTCATCCCTTCAAAAATAGATTGTCCGTAATGAAAAATCTTAGCAGAAGGCTCCAAACTAATTGGCTGAAAAGGCACAATCTTTGGTGTTTGCCATTTTCCATCTTTATAATCACAAACAAACATATGGTCTGAGAATACACGGCCGAAGTCTAAATTATTAAAATCGACATTGGAAATATTAGTCGTTTCAGATTTTTCTATATGAATATCCTCACTGTAATTAATAGTCATAATCCTATGATTTATTTAGCAAAAATACATAATCAATGCCGTTAATAAAAGGCTATATTCCCTTAAATTTTGTAAATTCGCAATTCAATATTTTATCAATAAAAAACTTATTAATAATGAAAAAAATACTCTTATTCATAGCTCTTACTTTAAGTATGCTTTCTTGTAAAGACGAAACAAAAACTGCTGAAACTAAAATACAAGACGTTAAAGAAGAAATTGCTTATGCTTCTATAGGAATGGAAATTAATGATGCAGACGCTTTAACTTCTGAGCGTATGATGGTACATTATAAAAACATGAAAGCTGGAGATACTGTACCAACTAAAATAAAAGGGAAAATCATAGAAGTATGCTCTAAAAAAGGCTGTTGGATGACTTTAGATATGGATGGTGAAAACGAAGTAATGGTAAAATTTAAAGATTATGGCTTTTTTATGCCACTAGATGCTGAGGGAGATGTGGTTGTTAACGGAAAAGCATTTGTTACTGAAACTCCAGTTGATGAATTAAGACACTATGCTGAAGATGCTGGTAAATCTAAAGAAGAGATTGAAGCCATCACTGAACCAAAACTAGAATATCGTTTTGAAGCTGATGGAGTCTTACTTAAAACTGAGTAATTGAATCGTAAAATAATCACCACATCTGATGGTTCTAAAACTATTCAGATAGAAGACTGGGATGAACAATATCATTCCATCCATGGTGCTATACAAGAAGCAAATCATGTGTTTTTAAAACATGGTTTGCTTTTCTTTTGTGCTGAATTTATTTCAGAATCTAGTCCAATTTCAATATTAGAAATAGGTTTTGGCACAGGGCTCAATGCTTTTCTCACATTAATAAAAGCTGAATATCTAAAGCAATCCATTAACTATGTTGGAGTTGAAGCATACCCTGTTTCTTCTGAGGAGATTGAACAACTGAATTACGTTGAACTCATTTCAAAAAATCACGCTGATGAATTTCATAAAATGCATAGTTGTTCTTGGGAAGAGCAACATAAAATAACATCAGCTTTTCAACAAGAAAAACAACAAAAATTCTTCAAAGATATTACCGCTAAAGATAAATTTAATATTATATATTTTGATGCTTTTGGTGCACGTGTTCAACCCAATTTATGGACAGAAGATATTTTTAAAATCATGTTTAATGCCTTGAAAAAAAATGGTGTCCTAGTTACATATTCTGCTAAAGGAAGTGTAAGACGTGCTATGCAAGCTGTGGGATTTGAGGTTGAACGTTTACCTGGACCTCCAGGTAAACGTGAAATGTTACGAGCACGCAAAATGAGATCGTAACAATCGGGAAGCATAATGAGTCAAATGTTGAGAGCAACGAAATGAAAAAAGTTAAATTACATCTTATTAACTCACCAAACGTTAAATCCAATCTAAAAACTACTACAACCGTTTTAACCTTTTGTATCTTTATAAAAAAGAAAAAATGACCGTTTTAATAACAGGGGCGACAGGATTAATTGGACAGGAGATTGTAAAACAATGTCATGCAGAAGGCATTTCTGTGCATTACTTAACGACATCAAAATCTAAACTCAGTACTGATTCTAAATACAAGGGATTTTACTGGAATCCAAAAAAAAACGAGATAGACCATAAATGTTTTGAAGGCGTTTCTGCTATTATTAATATGGTTGGCGCATCTATTTCTAAGCGCTGGTCAACGGATTACAAAAAAGAAATACTCGAAAGTCGAACTATAACCGCTCAACTTATACAAGATACCATAAAAACGCATCAGTATAAGATAGAACATGTCGTTTCTGCTAGTGCCATTGGTATTTATCCAACAAGTGAGACAAATTATTACGAAGAAAATTATACTGAAGTATCTTCATCCTTTTTAGGTAACGTTGTAGGACAATGGGAAGCTGCAGTAGATGGATTTAAAGCTTTAGGTTGTAAAGTTGCTAAAATTAGAATTGGTTTAGTTTTAGCTAAAGACGGAGGTGCTTTACCAGAAATTATGAAACCTATAAAGTTAGGAGCAGGTGCAGCTTTTGGTAATGGCAAACAATGGCAAAGTTGGATTCATATTGAGGATTTAGCTACTTTATTTGTATATACTCTACAAAATAAATTTGAAGGAATTTATAATGGTGTAGCACCAAATGCGGTTAGTAATAGAGAACTCACCAAAGTTGCCGCCAGTGTTTTAAATCGGCCTTTAATTCTGCCCAACATACCTAAATTTGTCATGAAATTAGCTTTAGGTGATATGCATATTCTTTTATATGAAAGCCAACGTGTGAGCTCTAAGAAAATCGAAGTAAAAGGGTTTCATTTTAAGTATGCTAATTTGAGACCTGCTTTAGAAAATCTTTTATCTTAAATACACATTAGTTACCAAACGTGCTACAGTAGGTTGATCATTTCCACCAGCTGGCTCTATTGTTATATTTAAAGATTCAGCAGCATCAATATATGCCATAGTCATAATCGTTTTGTCTTTAGAAATAACTCCCATATCTATCATTTCACCATCTACATCTGCCCACATTTGATAATCGTGATCCGCATCTAATTCTGGTAATCGTTCTGTATTAATTATTACAGATTTGGACTGATGATTGACGTAGCTCACCACTTTTGCTTCTGGTAAAGATGCATTTCCTTTCAAAATATACTGCTCTGTATCAGGGTTTACAATGGCATTGAAGGACGCATTATTTTCTTTCAGTTTTACGTTTAGGACTTCAATAGTAGAGTTGAGTTCTATGTTATTTGTTTCAACAACTTGTAACTGCTGTTTTACCTCATTAAGTTGAGAGTACATCCAAAAACTACCAATCATTAATAAAGCAGCAAAACTTGCTACCATACCTAAATAAAACTTTGAATTATTATTTTTATTAAGTGCTATAACTTTAGACTTTTCGTTAGATTCTGCCATAACACCTTTCAAAAGATTTGACTTTACAAATGCTGGAGGAGTAATAGAATTTTCTAAACCTATTTTTTCAAAAACTTCTTCTAATTGGTCAAAGTAAGATTTTAGTTCAGCATCAGATACAACTAATTGCTCAATCTGCTCACATTGTGTCGCATTGAATTCTCCGAGCAGATTTTGCTCTAATAATCCATTTTCTAACAGCGACTTCTTCTCTATCTTCATAGCGCATTTAGTATTAGTAATATTAGACCTAAGGATTTTGCATACGTCGCTCGAAGCTGTTTTAAAGCTTGACGTATGTAAGACTTAAATGTTCCTAAAGGCACATCCATTTCTTGATGTGCTTCTTGGTGCGTTAAACCTTTAAAGTATACCAATTCAATTGCTTCTTTGTGGTGTTCCTGTAAAGTAGTAACCGCTCCATTGAGTTTTGAATACTCAGGTTCTATACTAATAGCATCTTCTTTATTAGTATGTACACTAAAATCATCGGTTTGGATGAGCAAATCCGTTTTCCGAAGCACATTTAACGTTTTGTTCTTTGCAATACGATATATCCATGTGTAAAAACGGCCTTTATCCTCGTCATAGCTTTCTGCTTTATCCCAAACGGTCATGAACGTATCTTGAAGTAAGTTTTGGGCTTTACCCTCATCATGGATCATTTTCAAAATGACACTATAAATTGCGCCAGAATATTTATCGTAGAGTAAGGCTAATGCACGCTCATCTTTATTTTTTAAATCTTGAATAAGTGTAGTATCGTTCTGCATTAATGTTAAAGATTTCCCAAAAATAAAGTCCTGCTCATCCAGAGCAAACATGCTTGTGTAAATATAAATGAAAGCACTTCAAAAACGAAATAAGTGCATTAATTAGTTTAACCAAAATTTAAAAAAACATGAAAAAATTAGTTTTTATTTTAACAACCTTCGTAGCCTTAACATTTACACAAACCGCAACTGCACAAAAAACAATCGTAGATGTTGCTTTAGGCAATGAAGATTTTTCAACATTAGTAGCTGCACTTAAAGCAGCAGATTTAGTTGGTGCTTTACAAGGTGATGGGCCTTTTACAGTATTTGCACCAACAAACAGTGCGTTTGCTAAAATTGATAAAGAAGCATTAGCAAATTTATTGAAACCAGAAAATAAAGAAGCACTATCAAATATTTTAACCTACCATGTAATTTCTGGGAAATTAATGGCCAGCGATGTTGTTGCTGCTTTGAAAAAAGGAAAAGGGAAAGTTGAAGTTAAAACTTTAAATGGAACAGTTTTAACTGTTGTACAAAAAAAGGGTAAAATCTGGTTAAAAGATGCTGCAGGAAATTATAGCGAAATTACAGCTACTGATGTTGCAGGTAGTAACGGCGTAATTCACGTTATTGACACTGTAGTAATGCCTAAATAGTTTAAGTGTTTAATTAATTTAATAGTCCTTACTACAAAGTTATTAATCGTTTTTTTGATTGATGGTGATTGATTAATAGCAAAGAAAAAGCACTTACAGAAATGTAAGTGCTTTTTTGATTTATTTTATTTAGTCTAAACTTAGTTCACATCAGGAAGATGGTTATAATTTTTACTGTAATTAAGCATCTGCTCTGGATAACCAAGAGGCTGTGTTACTTTAATTGCAATAATTTCGCCTGCATCATTTGTTTCTGGTACTAATACCGGATTCACAAACCCACTGTAAGGTGCAGATGTAAATTGCTTATTACGCTCTAGAACCTCAGCATGTAATATCTGGTCTACTTTAACACCATATCCTTCTACTAAAGCTTCAACAGCTTCAAAATCTCCTTCAGATTTAATACGCTGCGTTTCTCTTAATAACTGCCCAAATAGATCATGTAACTTTTTATAATCATTGATATTATAATACGTTTTACCATCTCTAGTCACTTTTTCAATCACATTATCTGCTTTTCCTTTTTCATAAGCCCAAGCTGAAACCCATTGCCTGTTTCTCATGTGTGCTTCTTCAACATCATCACCAAGATTTAAACGAATTAATTGACTCATCAATCCATTTCTAATATAGCCATCAAAAGCAGCTTTTCCTACTTTTTCCCAATCTTCAACTAAGCCTAACTCTTGTAATTTAGAATCATACAAATAATATAGACCAACCAAATCTGCTCGTCCTTCTTCTAAGGTAGATGCATAATTTTTAAGTGTTTCTTTAGTTTCACCAACACCTTTATTTAACTGTCCAGATGCATGACCAATAACTTCATGTAAAGCCGTATGAAGTTTATCAGCTAATCCACCAAACTCTTCTTCAAGATGTAACTCTTCATCATCATGAACAAATTCTTTTAAACGACCTGAACTCCCTGCATTGGCATAAGCATTAATAATATTACCAAGAGATACAGACTTACTTCCTACTTCTTTTCTTATCCAGTTGGCATTAGGTAAATTAACACCAATTGGTGTACTAGGAGATGCATCACCAGCTTCTCCAGCTACGGTTACTACCTTATAAGTTACACCCACAACACTGTCTTTTTTGTGTTCTTCCATTAATGGTGAATTATCTTCAAACCATTGGGCATTTTCAGATAATACTGCCATTTTTTCAGACATATCAAAGTCATTTATTTGCACAATATTTTCATAAGAACCTCTGTAACCTAATGGATCATTATAAACTTCTATAAAACTATTTATGTAATCTACATTACCTGCTGTTGCGGCTGTCCAAGCAACATTATAATCATCCCAAATCTGCAAATCACCAGTCATGTAATATTTAATTAATAAGTCAATCGCTTTACCTTGTGCTTCGTTTTCGGCTACTCCTCTAGCCTTTCCTAACCACTCAATAATATTATCAATTGCCTCACCATATAAACCATCAGATTTATAAACACGCTCTTTTAGTACACCATCTTCTTTTATTAATTGTGAGTTTAATCCATAAGATAAAGGTCTATCCCCATTTGGAGATTTTTTAGCCTTGTAGAAATTAATCACATCTTCGCTTGTTACATCAGGTCCGTAAAAATTAACAGCAGACAAAGCGACATTATCAACACCTTTAGCCTGATTTACTTTCTTAATATCTTTATCATCAAATATAGCATTGAAAGCTGCACCATCTAATTTTGTATTAGTTGCCTTTAGCAATTCATTTAAATAGTCTTCAGAGAAACCTGGTTTCAATTTATCATTAGAATAATGATGATGAATCCCATTACTAAACCACACACGTTTTAAATAGGTTTCAAAAGCTTTCCAATTATCCGAACTTTTATCATCTGCACTGTATGTTGTGTAAATATTTTCTAAAGCACGTCTAATTTTAAGATTGTGTCTATAATTCTGATCCCACATAATATCACGACCAGCAAGACCCGCTTCTGTTAAATAATAAACTAATTTTTGCTCTTTTAAAGTTAGATTGTCCCAACCAGGAATTTGATAGCGAAGAATCTTAATATCAGCAAATTGCTCTACATTAAAACTAAATTCTGTAGCTGTTTTTTCTAAAGATTCTTCTTTAACATCCTCCTTACAAGCCACTATTAATATAGCAAAAAGGAAAACTTTAAATATTGATTTTAACTTCATAGTATTTGTTTTATTTAGTTGCACACAAATGTAACATATATATAACATATCATAAAATTACTATCTTTGGGAAACTACTAAATTAGATTAAAATGAGATCCCTAAAATTCATTGTTTTACTATTGCTTGTCCTAATTATTGGGTTCTCAATATATATAGCAGTACAACCAAATTCTTTTGACGTTACTAGAACTAAAACTATAAATGCTCCTCAAGCTGTCGTTTATAATAATGTTATTGATTTTAAAAACTGGGAGGCTTGGAACTCTTGGAAAGAAGAAAAACCAGAAACTATAATAACACTCCCTGAGCAAACTTTGGGTATTGGAGGTTCTTACACTTGGGAAGATGAAGATGGAATTGGTAGCATGAAAACTACAGGTACAGAATCTATGAGTTCTATTTCTCAAAAAATGCAATTTGGAGATAACCCAGATTCTGATGTCACATGGAACTTAAAATCAAATGAAGATGGAACAACTGATGTGACTTGGAATATAAAAGGTAAAGATTTAGGATTTGATTTTAAAGTATATACAACCTTAAAGGGTGGCATGGAAAAACTAATTGGCCCTCATTTTGAACGTGGTTTGACTATGCTAGATAGTGTGTTACAAAAAGAGATGAAAGTCTATAATATTGATGTTAAAGGTGTAACCCAACACAGTGGTGGTTATTACCTTTATAAAACAACCTCATGCAAACTAAGTGAATTTGAAAAAAATATGAAGCAAATGTTGCCAGAGGTTGGTGCTTATGCTATGACCCATAATGTAACCATGGCTGGACCACCTTTTATTTCTTATCTTAAATGGGACGAGGAAAACGATGCTACTATATTTTCTACTTGTGTGCCAACAAATTCAAAAATTGTTTCTGATGAAGCTGATATTTTAACAGGTCAACTAGAATCTTTTAGAACCGTTAAAATTGTTTTAAAAGGAGATTACAAAAACCTAAAAGAAGCTTGGGAAGCTGGTATGAAATATATCACAGATAATAATTTAGAAATGATTGAAGGAGGTCCGATGCTAGAAACGTACCTAACAGATCCTATGAGTCATCCAAACCCAGCAGATTGGGTTACTGAAATTTATGTAGCCATAAACTAGATGAAACAACTCATATTGGTTTTTGTAGGTGGTGGTTTTGGAAGCGTAATGCGTTTTATTATTGGAAAATGGTTAAATAACTCTGAAAACGGAATTCCATATGGCACATTTCTTGCTAATATTATAGGTAGTTTGTTAATTGGAGTTATTCTTGGTCTAGCGGCGAAAAATGAAACTTTATCTCAAAGTCAGACTTTACTTTTAGCTACTGGATTTTGTGGTGGTTTTACAACCTTTTCAACATTTGCATATGAAAACCATGTATTTTTAAAATCTGGTGACTTTACTAGTTTTGCTTTATATACTATCGCCAGTTTTGTAATTGGTTTTTTAGCTGTATTCCTTGGCATGTATTTGGTAAAAGCTTAATGCTTTATATAATTTTTTGTGCCTGCTTCTATTTTTATATCTAGGTAATTGCTTCTTGGTACTATTGGGCAAGAATATTTATCATTATAAGCACAATAAGGGTTATAAGACTTATTAAAGTCGAGTTCTATAGTGTTTCCTTGAGGTATTCTTAAATCTATATATCTTCCACCGTCATAACTAGATGTTCCATTTGTATTGTCTAGAAAAGGTAAAAATAAATAATCTTTATAATCTTCTTCTTGTATTACTTCTTCACCTTGGTATACATTAAGTTGAAACTTTCTATCTTTTAATTCAAAATTAAGAATACCATAGATACGTTCCTTTCTTAAAGTTCCAGTGGTAGTTTTCATATTAAACCACTCTGATTCTGGCGTACGATTTAATATAGCCTCTACAGCAAAAATTGAGTCAATAGAGAAAAAATCTAAACGCTTAAATACTTTTAGATCTTTAGCTTTTAAAGGAGATTTTGTAGCATCTTTAAAATCAGCATTCATTTTTTGTTGCCATTCGTTTTCACCACTAAGCTTCTGTTTACCCTGTGTACAACTCACAAAAATCAGAACAAATAAAAAAGTAATTAAAAATCTCATTTATTTAATTTTTAGATTTCAAAAGTACGATTTCTCAAATTTTATCGTAGCTTTGAGTCATTATTTAAGAAAAATAATGTTACAAGTTATTAGATATAAAAAGCAGACCTGTGTGATTTCGTTAGAAAGCATTCGGACGCATTATCTATTGTAGCTATACTCATATACTATTAAACAATATTTAAAAGTTCGACGATAACGTCGGACTTTTTATTTTTATAACAACGACCAAAATGAAAAAACTTTATTTTAATTATATAGAGTCATTCAAAGACCTCTCGAAAGAAATATGGTTCCTCTCACTAATTAGTTTAGTAAATAGAGCAGGCACAATGGTCATACCCTTTTTATCATTATACCTAAAAAAAGATTTAGGTTATAATGAAAATGATATCAGCTGGATTTTAGCATGCTTTGGTATTGGGTCAGTTATTGGGTCCTGGCTAGGTGGTAAGCTTACAGACATTTTTGGATTTTATAAAGTAATGGTTCTAAGCCTGTTCGCAACTGGTCTATGTTTTATAGCCTTACAATACATAAGTTCTTTTTGGGGACTTTGCATAGGAATATTAATAACTATGTCTATTGCAGATAGTTTTAGACCTGCAATTTTTGTTGCTATAAAAGCATATAGTAAACCCGAAAGCAGAACACGATCAATAGGGTTATTAAGACTTGCCATAAATGCTGGAATGGGAATTGGTCCAACACTAGCAGGTATCATAATTGTTGTTAAAGGCTATAGCATTCTATTTTGGATTGATGGTATAACATGTATTGTTGCCATAGTTCTATTTTATTTTTTAGTAAAAGAACCGCTAAAAAAACCTACCGAAAAACTTGAAGAATACAGAAACCTAGATAAAAATAGTGTTTATAAAGATTTTTCATTTTGGATTCATTCTGTGATATGCTTTCTTTTTGGGATGGGGTTTTTTCAATTGATATCTGCACTCCCGTTATATTACAATGAGATATTTAAACTTAATGAGTTTAAAATAGGCATGTTGATGCTTGTAAACATATTGGTCATTGTTATTTTCGAAATGCCCTTACTTAATTATCTTGAAAAAAGAGCGATTCCTGTAACTAAGTTCATATTAATGTCATGTGTTTTATTATGCCTGAGTTATATCGTACTTTATCAAAATTTCTGGATTGGTATTCTACTTATTAGTATGATATTATTAACATTTAGTGAAATGCTTGGATTTCCTTATACCAATAAATTTGTATTATCACGTGCAAAAGAAGGTATAGAAGGGAGTTATATGGCTATGTATGCTATGTCTTTTTCTTTGGCACATATTTTTAGCCCAAAGATTAGTTTAAGTATTATATATAACTATGGCTATCAAGTTAATTGGTTAGTTTCAGCGGGTTATGGTTTATTAGGAATAATTCTATCGTACTGGTTATTTAATAGAATGAAAAAAGAAAAGTTATGAATCTAAATCCAGTTACAATTTCGTCTTTAGATGTTAAAAAATCAACAGAATTTTATAAAACACTAGGTTTAAAGTTAATTGTAGATGCCTTACCTAGATATGTGCGGTTAGAATGTCCAGATGGAGAATCTACGTTTTCAATATCAAAGGTTGAGGAACTTCCTAATAGAAATAAAATCACTTTATATTTTGAGGTCAATAATCTTTCTCAAACAGTAAGTGAACTCAAGGAAAAAGGTATTACTTTTAATACTGAAATTGCTGAACAACCTTGGTTATGGAGGGATATTCATTTAAAAGATCCTGATGGTCATAATCTTATTATTTTTAATGCAGGTGATAATCGTAAGAATCCGCCTTGGAGGATTAATTAATGTTTTGTCATTCTGAACTCGTTTCAACATCAAAGCTTAAAATTTATAAAATGAAAAATATAATATTGCTTCTTCTCATATTATTAATAATGAGTTGTAATAACTCAAATAAAAAAGAAGTATCAGATGAGACCCTGAAACAAGTTCAGAATGATAAACAATTCCCTAAACTAGAACCTAATCGTTATAATGTTGCATTTCTTATTATGGAAGGTACTTATAACACAGAACTTACTGCACCTTATGATATCTTTCAACATACCATCTTCAGAGATAGTATTAAAGCTATGAATGTATTTACGGTTGCTAATACAGATAATCCAATTACCACATTTGAAGGTATGCGCATATTACCAGATTTTAATTATGTGAGTGATTCTTTACCAAAAATTGACATCTTAGTTGTTCCAAGTGCAGAGCATCATTTAGATACTGATTTAGAAGATAAAATCATGTTAGATTTTGTAAAGCAAGTAGATAAAGAAGCACAGTTTATAACTTCACATTGTGATGGAGCATTTGTATTGGCTAAAGCAGGTCTATTAAATAATGTTGTTTCTACGACTTTCCCAAGTGACATTGATAAAATGAGAGCTATGTTTCCTATTTTAGATATCAGAAAAGAAGTGCTTTTTGTTCACGATGGAAAATATATTACTTCTGCGGGTGGCGCAAAATCTTTTGAAGCTGCTTTATACTTGAGCGAGCATCTCTACGGAAAAACAATTGCCAAATCTTTAGCTGATGGTTTGGTAATTGATTGGAATTTAGAAAAAGTACCGCATTTAATAATTAAAGATTAATTTATTTCAGAGGTTTAACCTCACTATGCTTTACAACATGAGATAAAACAATCTGCGTTTTAGTCTCACCATAAATAATCAACTGATCAATAAAATTTTCTAAGTGTTTTTGATTTTTCAAAACGACTTCTATTACTATATTTTCGTATCCAGTGATTCTATAACAATTAACGACCTCATCGTAAGTTTTTACTTTCTCTAAGAATGGTTTTAGCATTCCCATAAACGCATGTAAAGTAATTAAAGCTTTAAGCTGATAACCGACTTCAAAAGGAGAAATAAATGTGGTATAGCCTTCTATGATTTCTGCATCTTCCATCTTCTTAATACGCTCACTAACAGCTGGTGAGCTCACTCCTACACGTCGTCCAATCTCTGCATTAGACATACGTGCATTTTGTTGGAGACACTTTAAAATCTTCCAATTAAGATCATCCATAATCATCTAAATAAATATCGCTATAATAATATAAAATCTAAAGTAAATATACATAAATACTTTAAATATTAAAGTTAAGTATCACAACTAGTGCTTAATTTCGTATGCATTGCTATTGAAAAATGAATTACAACATACCATCTCACCTGTCTGACCTGCCTATATATAGAAAGGCAATGGACATTATTTTGATTTCTCGAAATATATCTACATACCTAAACCATGATTTGGCATGTTTAAGAGATGATGGTTCTGAGGATAATGATATTTATTTTTCAGGTGATATTGTACAACAATCCACCAATCTTGCTCCAGAGATAATTAGTGCAGAACGCGAACGTTATTCAGACAGAAAACACAAACATTTAGAAAGCTTAGATCTTTTAACAGATAGATTATACACTAATTGCAAACGCTTAGAGCGCTCAAATAGTAATGGGAAAGACTATTTAGCTATGTTGCGTTATGAACTACGTAAATTTAGAAAGCTACAACGTAGTTGGATGATGACATTATAATTTCTTATTAACGTCTTCTAATTAACCAATTTTGCATTACTCATAAAAGCATTCTGATAATTCTTAATTTTAGAATTCATTTCTTCTGCAATTATTACATATTGACACTTACTGAGACTTTCTGATAATCGTAGAATGTGGTTATAAGCATTATTTCTACCTAAATAATTTGCATCTTCAATAGCAAATAATTGAATTTCCCCTAAATGAATCCCATTTAAAAAATACAATTTACTTAGTCTTGCTGGAGTTGCTATTACAATATCTTGACCTGGATAAATTTCCGTTTTTTGCTTTTCTATATCATATTCGTCATACAATGCATATAGTCGTAAGTCTGTATTTCTTGTAAAACGTTCAAATTCTTCTTTCAACGCTAAAGCATCTTCTTTATCCTTAACAACAATAATGGCTCTTGGTGAATCCTCAAAAGCAGAAGCTTTTAATTTGTGAACCATAGCAATAATGAGTGCTGTCGTTTTCCCACTTCCTTTTGGTGCAACTATATATGCATCTGATCCACCTTTTAGTGATGGCAAAACTTTTTTCTGAAAAGGATTAGGGGTGTCGAACCCTAAATTCTCGAGTGATTCTTTTAATAAAGGATGAAGTTTTTTGAATGACATATTTTGTATTTGAACAAAGATATCATTAATGGCATACTTTACAATCAGCTTTGTCTTGTATTTCACCTACTAAATAACCATCTTTATTCATTTCAAAGCCACAACAATCCATAAAACCTTGAGCAATCAGTCTTCTAGCAAACTGTATTTGAGATTTCACTGTTGGTAATGGAAGATTCAATCTTTCTGCTACATACTTTTGTTTTAAACCCATAATATCTGATAGAAAAATAGGGTCTCTGTACTTTTTAGGGAGGTTAATTAATATACCTCTTAGACAATCTTTCTCGGTATGTGTAGCAGATTGCGAATCTATTTCGTATTGAAAATCTTTTAGCTCTAATGCTTTCTTTGAAGATTTAAAATAGTCGAGAATGGTATAGCGAGCTACTGAAAAGAGCCATGTTTTTAACTTACTATCATCCTTAAGTGTATGTAGTTTAGTATGCACTTTGATAAATGTATCTTGTAGGATATCATCTGATATACTTTCATCTTTAATTTTACTTAAGATAAAACGTTTTATATCTGCTGAATATATATCCCAAACAGTTTTTGTTGTCATGGTAAAAAATCAATTGAAATCAGCTTGTAACAATTCTAATATTGGACAAGCTTATTATATAGTTAACAACTACAATTTGTACATGTACAGTTTTCACAATTACAATCAGTACATTTTCCGTCATTGCATGGATCGCAATTACATACGCATTCATTTATATTTTTCATCATACAAAGTTTTATATTCATCTAATAGACGATGATGTTATAAAAAAGATGCAAAAAAAATTAGAAATTACATATTACGACGATACTGACCTCCTACTTCAAATAAAGCAGATGTGATTTGTCCAAGAGAACACACTTTACAAACTTCCATCAAAGCCTCAAATATATTTTCGTTATTTACCGCTTTGTTTTGCAAATCTTTTAATAATACACTTGTATCATTTGCACTATGAAGGTTTTCTAAAATCTTAATTTGATACTGTTTTTCTGCTTCAGTGGCTCTAATAACTTCTTTAGGGATTACAGTTGGAGATCCTTTACTACTCAGAAACGTATTTACACCAATAATAGGAAACTGTCCATTGTGCTTTAAAGTTTCATAATACAAACTTTCTTCTTGTATTTTAGAGCGCTGATACATCGTTTCCATTGCTCCTAATACTCCACCTCGTTCAGTAATTCTATCGAACTCAGTAAGAACAGCTTCTTCAACCAAATCCGTTAACTCTTCTATTATAAATGAGCCTTGTATTGGATTTTCATTCTTGGCTAAACCTAATTCTTTATTGATGATTAACTGAATTGCCATCGCACGTCTCACAGACTCTTCCGTTGGTGTCGTAATAGCTTCATCGTAAGCATTGGTATGTAAAGAATTACAATTATCATAAATCGCATATAATGCTTGAAGCGTTGTACGGATATCATTAAAATCAATTTCTTGAGCATGTAAACTACGACCAGACGTTTGAATATGATATTTCAACATCTGCGCTCTAGAATTTGCACCATATTTATGTTTCATTGCTTTCGCCCATATTTTTCGAGCTACACGACCAATAACTGCATATTCTGGATCTATTCCATTTGAGAAGAAGAAAGACAAATTTGGTCCAAATTTGTTAATATCCATTCCTCTACTTAAATAATATTCTACATAAGTAAATCCGTTTGATAAGGTTAATGCTAATTGTGTAATTGGATTTGCACCTGCTTCAGCAATATGATATCCAGAAATTGAAACTGAATAAAAGTTACGCACATTATTTTCTATAAAATATTCCTGTACGTCTCCCATTAAACGTAAAGCAAATTCAGTTGAAAATATACATGTGTTTTGTGCTTGATCTTCTTTTAAAATATCTGCTTGAACTGTACCTCTAACCTGAGCGATAGTTCTAGTCTTAATATCTAAATACACTTCTGCAGGTAATACTTGATCGCCTGTTACACCAAGAAGCATTAATCCTAAACCATTATTCCCTTCAGGTAAATCACCATTATAGGTTGGTCGTTCTTTGCCTTTATAAAGTTTAGCAATCTTTGCTTCTACTTTACCTTCTAAGCTATTTTCTTTTATGTAAATCTCACATTGTTGATCAATCGCAGCATTCATAAAGAACCCTAACAACATTGGTGCTGGCCCATTAATTGTCATACTAACCGACGTCATAACATTTGCTAAATCAAAACCAGAGTAGAGTTTTTTAGCATCATCTAAACAGCAAATAGAAACACCTGCATTACCAATTTTACCGTAAATATCAGGTCTTAAATCTGGATCATTTCCATAAAGTGTCACACTATCAAAAGCAGTAGACAAACGTTTTGCTGGTAAACCCATACTCACGTAATGAAACCTTTTGTTTGTTCGTTCTGGCCCACCTTCACCTGCAAACATACGTGCAGGATCCTCACCTGTTCTTTTAAAAGGATATAATCCTGATGTATAAGGAAATTCACCTGGTACATTTTCTTGTAAACACCATTTTAATATATCTCCCCAAGCTTGGTACTTTGGTAAAGCTACTTTTGGAATTTGAGTATGAGATAAAGACTCAGTATGTGTTTCTATTTTTATTTCTTTATCTCTTACTTTGAAAGCGTAAATTGGGTCTTTGTATTTGTTCACTTTTTCATCCCATCCTGTAATTATTTCCCAATTATATGGATCTAAATTTAGTTTTACACGGTCGAATTCACCAACTAACAACTTAATAAAGTCTTTATTACTATTAGATTCAATAGATTCAGAAGCAATACCAGCTTTGTCTAATTCTGGTTTAATTTCTAGAACTGATTCTATGGTTTTATATATTCCATATAGTTTCTGAGCGACGTCCGTTTGCTCAATAGCCTTTTTATCATAAGCACGATTATTCTCTGCAATTTCAGATAAGTAACGTGTTCTACTTGGCGGGATAACAAAAATCTTTTCACTCATTTCATCAGAAATATGAAAAGTAGATTTTAAATCTGAATCTGCTTTCTCAACCAATTTATCCATAATGGCTTTGTAAAGCGTATTCATTCCTGGATCATTAAATTGCGAAGCTATTGTGCCATAAACTGGTAACTCATCTTGAGGAATATCCCAAAGATTATTATTACGCATATATTGTTTCTTTACATCTCTTAGAGCATCTAAAGAACCTCGTTTATCAAACTTATTTATCGCAACTAAATCTGCAAAGTCTAGCATATCGATTTTTTCCAACTGCGTAGCAGCACCAAATTCTGGTGTCATGACATATAGAGCAACATCGCTATGCTCCATAATCTCTGTATCAGATTGACCAATTCCAGAAGTTTCTAAAATAATTAAATCGTACTCAGCAGCTTTTAAAACCTCAATGGCTTCATTTACATATTTAGACAATGCTAAGTTAGATTGACGTGTCGCCAAACTACGCATATATACTCTTGGTGAGTTGATTGCATTCATTCGGATACGATCTCCTAATAATGCTCCACCAGTTTTTCGTTTAGATGGATCTACAGAAATTAAACCGATTGTTTTCTCAGGAAAGTCAATAAGGAAACGCCTCACTAATTCATCTACCAATGATGACTTACCTGCTCCACCTGTTCCTGTAATTCCAAGAACTGGAGTTTTAGATGTTTTATTCTTATTATGAATAGCTTCTAAAGCCTCTTTGGCAACTTCCGGAAAATTCTCAGCAGCAGAAATAACTCTCGCTATTGCTTTTGAGTTCTTTTCGTGTAATACTTTTGCTTCACCATTTAAAGCATCTCCAATAGCAAAATCGGATTGTTGCACTAAATCATTAATCATGCCCTGAAGACCAAGCTCTCTTCCATCATCTGGAGAGTAGATTCTGGTAATACCATAATCCATTAAATCTTTAATTTCTTCAGGAAGAATTACCCCTCCACCACCACCAAAGATTTTAATATGTTCAGCACCTTTTTCTTTTAACAAGTCATACATGTATTTAAAATACTCATTATGACCACCTTGATAAGAAGTCATTGCGATAGCATTTGCATCTTCTTGGATTGCGGTATTAACTACTTCTTCTACACTTCTGTCATGACCTAAGTGAATCACCTCTACTCCAGTGGATTGAATTATACGACGCATTATATTTATAGCAGCATCGTGACCATCAAAGAGTGATGCAGCAGTTACTATTCGTACTTTATATTTTGGCTTATATGGTGCAACTTGTTCCATTCGTAAAAATCTTGCTTTATAGAGCTGCAAATTTACGGAATATTCAAAAAAATTAAGCAGAATTTGCTAATTATCTAAAACTAGACTTAAGGTATGATGCTATGCTATTTTGACTAAATTTACTGGCTCATTTATCCCAATACTATGAATAAAATTACATTATTAATTCACTGTAAAGATCAACCAAACATTATTGCTACAGTTACTAATTTTATGGCAAATAATAATGGTAATATTGTTTACATAGATCAACATGTTGATAGAGAACAAGATATATTCTTTATGCGTTTGGAATGTGAATTTAAGTCAAGCCTTTTTTCAATTGAAGACTTTAAAATTTTGTTTAGTGAAACCTTAGTTGAAAAATTCAAACTTAAATGGCGTATGTATGCTGCAGATAAAAAGCCACGAATGGCATTGTTTGTTTCTAAATATGACCACTGTTTATATGATATTTTAGGTCGTTATAATTCTGGTGAACTATTTCTTGAAATTCCTTTTATACTCAGTAATCATTTAGACCTAAAACCTATTGCTGATAATTTTAAAATTCCTTTTTACCATGTACCAGTAACAAAGGATACCAAACAGAAAGCAGAACAAAAACAATTTGAACTATTAGAACACCATAATGTAGACTTTGTTGTTCTTGCACGCTATATGCAAATTATCTCTAGGTTGTTGATCGATAAATATCCAAACAAAATTATAAACATACATCATTCCTTCTTACCTGCTTTTGTTGGTGCTAAACCCTATCATTCTGCCTTTAAAAGAGGTGTGAAAATTATTGGAGCAACAAGTCATTATATAACAGAAGAACTAGACGCTGGACCAATTATTGAACAAGATGTAGCACACGTAACTCATTCTTATTCCATTAAGGATTTAATCGCTAAGGGAAGAGATTTAGAAAAAATTGTTTTATCCAATGCAATTAAACTTCATGCCAATAGAAAAGTCATGGTATACAATAATAAGACTGTAATATTTTCTTGATTTATTTTAATTTTAGAATACTTTATAAGCCATAATAACTTATATCATAAATCAAAATTGTCACCTTCTTTAGCAAAACGAAATCCAAGATTCTGAATACTGTCTTTTAAATGATGTTTTTCTTGTAGAGTTGGGTTTGTATGATTAAAATGAATGAAATGTATTTTATTCTTCGTTTCTAGAGTTTCATTTTCAAATAATGTCGTTGTTTCCGTTGTAAAAGGATGTGGTATTTTACTCATATCTCTATCTAACTCTCCATCCCTAAAAAACGATGCATCTACAAAGGCATAATCTACTTTTTTAACTTCTTCTATAATATTTCGATTCCATTTCTGCCATTTATCAATATCCGGAATAAATAGTGCCTTTTTATTTTTACCTTCTATTTTATAACCTACAGTTTCAGAATACTCATCGCGATGAGGTACTAACATTGGAGTTACTTTGAGTGCTTTATTAATACGCAATGTTGAATCATTTTTTAAAGGCTTCAACTCTATATTATTTAATTGAACTAATTGACTCCAAGGCCCATTAGTCTCTATGAATGTTTTCATTTTTGGCATTGCATAAACCGGAATAGCGTTTCCACCTAAAGCTTCTCTTCCAAAATTCATTAAACCAGTGTAATGACCAATATGAGCATGTGTTAAAAACACTCCATCAATTACTTTTTGATTGTCTAAATGTTGCTCCTTTAAAATTTGAGTTTGTTCACATATATCTGGAGTTGCATCGAACAGCCATTTTTGCTTAGTCTTTATATCAACAAGGCCTATACAAGAAATTAGTTTCTTTTTTTCAGTTCCTTCGTAATAGGCATTGCAACACTGTTTTTCACAATTAATTTGAGGATATCCAGCGTCTTGAGCTGTTCCCAAAATTGTGATATACTGATTAAACTGTTTTTGTTTTGCTTTTGGTTTAGAGGTATCACAACCATATACACAGAGAGCTATTATTAGGCATAGTATTTGAACAGTTTTCATTTGTATAAATTATCTTTGTTAAAGATATAAAACCCAAAGTCATGATTAAAAGAATTTTTGCTCTACTTATCATTTTAAACTTAACGGCATGTGCAGAATTGCAGCAGGTTATAGATTCTTTGCCGCAAGCTGGTGGTGTCCTTAGTAATACTGATATTGCTTCTGGACTAAGACAAGCCTTAGATCTGGGTATTGACAAGCAAGTAACTAAATTAACACAAACTGATGGTTTTTTTAAAAATGAATTAGTTAAAATATTATTGCCAGAAGAATTACAAAAAGTAGATAATGCCTTGCGTAAAATAGGATTAAGCAGCTTAGCTGACGAAGGTTTAAAGGTTCTCAACCGAGCAGCCGAAGATGCTGTAAAAGAAGCTACTCCAATTTTTGTGAATGCAGTAAAAGATATCACCTTTGATGATGCCAAAAATATACTACTTGGAGAAGAAAACGCTGCAACGAGTTATTTAACTACAAAAACACAAACCGAATTATATAACAAGTTTAAACCTGTAATTGATAATTCTTTTAGTAAAGTTGGTGCAGATCAAATTTGGGCTAATCTTATAACAAAGTATAATAACCTACCCTTAACTAACAATGTTAATCCCGATTTAACGGATTACGTGACTGGCGAAGCTCTTAAAGGAGTTTACACTATGATAGCAGTTGAGGAAAAGGAGATTAGGAGCAAAGTATCGTCTCGTACCACAGATTTATTGAAGAAGGTGTTTGCATTACAGGATTGATCTGATAAGAGTCTAGAACATTTAATGATATACTAATGTTAGCGTAACATATAGATCAGATAAAGGCTGCATCTTTGTAACATATAAGATTATTGAGATAAGTCTTAGAACAGATTAGATAGTTAGTTAATAAGTCGATATTTTAGTTAGGTATCGACTTTTTTATGATTTAAGAGTTTCAAAATAACTGAAAGACTTTTGCAATCGACTACCATACCAAGAAAACAGTTCCCCATCTACTATTTTAATTGTCTTTTCTGGAAAGTGTGATTTTAATTCTAAAATATGTTTTTCTTTAAAAGGGAATGGCTCACTAGATAAAAAAATGACAGCTGCTTCCTTTAATTGAACATTTGTTATATCGATTTCTGGATAACGTTTTTCTTTCTGAAAAACATTTTCAAACCCAGCTTCAATAATCATCGTATCTATAAACGTATCTGATGCTGCAACCATCCATGGGCTTTTCCAAATGAAATAAGCAACCTTTGACTTTAGCTGCTGCCTTATTTTATTTTGAAATTCTTCGCGCTCATTTTGAATATTGGAAATAATACTTGATGCTTTATCTTCAACTTTAAAAATCTCTCCATACATCTTAATAAGTTCAAAACTATCTTCGAGATTATAGATATCGCTGATATGAACTGGAGCAACTCCGTCTAAGGATTCAATAATAAGTTTTGTGTTTTCCTCTTTGTTACAGAGAATAATATCTGGTTGAAGTGCTTTTATTTTTTCAATATTGATTTGCTTTGTTCCACCTATAACTGCTTTAGACATTCTAAGATGTTTTGGATGGATGCAGAATTTCGTTACACCAACTATTGAAGCTTCTAATCCTAAATCAACAAGCAATTCTGTTTGTGATGGCACTAATGAGACGATTCGCTTTGGAATCTCTTTTAGTTTAAGAATTCTATTGAGTTGATCAGTAAATTTCATATAATTAAGATACTGAATCAAATTCAGTAGGGAAATTATTTAGATAGTATCTCATCCATTTGCATTTGTAACTCTCTAGCATTTTTAGCAGCAGCTTGTGCAAAATCATCTTCTTGGGATGCGTAAATGATTCCACGAGACGAATTTATCAATAAGCCTACTGAATCATTCATTCCGTATTTACAGACCTCGTGAAGATTACCTCCTTGTGCACCAACTCCAGGAACAAGTAAAAAACTATTTGGAATAATTTTACGAATATCCCCTAAGAACTCAGCTTTAGTCGCACCAACCACATACATTAAATTCTCTGAATTCCTCCAAGATTTAGACGTTTCTAAAACCTGTTTATATAACTCTACTCCTTCTACATTTTTAGTCTGAAAATCAAATGCCCCTAGATTAGAAGTTAATGCTAAAAGAATAGTATGCTTATCTTCAAATGCCAAAAAAGGTTCTACAGAATCTTTACCCATATATGGTGCAACTGTTACACTATCAAATCCTAAATCATCGAAAAAAGCTTTAGCATACATGCTACTTGTATTACCAATATCTCCGCGTTTGGCATCTGCAATGGTATATATATCTGGATGGTTTTCATTGAGATAATTAATTGTTTTCTCAAGAGCTCTCCAGCCTTTTAAGCCATAAGCTTCATAAAACGCTGTATTTGGTTTGTATGCCACACAAAGGTGATGTGTTGCATCTATAATTGTTTTATTAAAAGCAAAAATAGGATCATCCTCTTCTAATAAGTGACTTGGAATTTTATTTAAATCTACGTCTAATCCTATGCAGAGAAAAGACTTCTTCCTTTGGATTTGAGAAACTAGTTGTGTAGTTGTCAATTTAAACTATTTTAATTAATTGATAATTCGTGCTTTTATTTTATTGGTAATTTCTTCAACAGTTCCTAATCCATTAAAATCTTCAATCTTCAACATAGTCTTCATATAACTGATTGCAGGTTTAGTTTCACTTTCAAATACTCGAATCCTTTTTAAATGAATTCTTTTATCTTTATCATCCTTTCTATCTGATGTTTCAGCTCTCTTCTCTGCTCGTTTTAGCAATTCAACTTGATTGACTTCTATATTAATTACCTTTCCAATTTTAAGGCTTCTTTCATTAACTAGTTCTAACAAATCATCAACTTGAGTAATAGTTCGAGGATATCCATCTAAAATAACCCCATTTTTATCAGAATTTTCGTCTAATATATTTGCAAAGAGATTTTTCATTATATGATCTGGTACTAAATCACCTTTCTCTTCATATTTAGACATTATTATTCCAATATCAGTTTTATTTAATTTCTCTGCTCTACACCTATCACCTGTTGAAATGTGCTGATAATTTAAAACTTTTTTTAAATATTTGCATTGAGTTCCTTTCCCGCTATAAGGTGGGCCGGTTATAATTATTATTTCCATCTATAAATAAAAAAAGCCTCAAAACGAGGCTTCAATTTAAATTACATCATCGTTAGCTTTTAATAACTCTGTATTTTCAGCTAACATTAACTCGTCTATTATTTTTTGAATATCACCATTAATGATATTTGATAAATCATAAAGTGTCAATCCTATTCTATGATCGGTTACACGTCCTTGAGGATAATTATACGTTCTAATCTTTGCACTTCTGTCACCAGAACTCACCATACTTTTACGTTTTTCAGAATCTGCTGCTTGTTGCTTCGCCAATTCTAAATCATACAAACGTGAGCGTAATACCTTTAAGGCTTTCTCTAAATTTTTATGAGAGGATTTTTGGTCTTGACAACTTACAATCATTCCTGTTGGCTCGTGATGCAATTTAATTGCAGAATATGTTGTATTCACAGACTGCCCTCCAGGACCTGTTGATGTTGTACGTTCTATTCGTACTTCAGTCATGTCTAACTCATAATCAAATTCTTCTGCTTCTGGCAATACCATAACTGTTGCTGCACTTGTATGCACTCGACCTTGAGTTTCCGTTTGTGGCACCCGTTGTACGCGGTGAACACCAGCCTCAAATTTTAAAGTTCCATAGACATCTTCACCAGACACCTCAAAAATCACTTCTTTAAAACCACCTGAGGTTCCATCACTTTGACTTACGACATCAACTTTCCAATTTTTATCACTGGAATATTTTGAATACATTCTAAATAAGTCGCCAGCAAAAATACTAGCTTCATCTCCTCCAGTACCAGCTCTTACCTCAACAACAACATTTTTAGCATCATCTGGATCTTTTGGAATTAATAGAAAGCGGATTTCTTCTTCTAACTTAGAAATAGTTTCTTTTGCTTCATCTAACTGCATTTTTGCCATTTCTACCATCTCGGCATCAGAACCATCAGCTATAATTTCATCAGCTTCAGCTAAATTATCCATAGCTTCTTTATAAACAACGCCTTTATCTACAATAACTTTTAAATCTTTATATTCTTTCATCAGCTTCGTATAACGTTTCTGATCTGATATAATGTCTGGTTGTATAATAAGGTCATTAACCTCATCAAACCGTTGTTTAATTATTTGTAGTTTCTCTAACATCTCTCTTCAAAAAATTGAATTTCAAAAATACGTTTTTTTATGGATTTTTATTGTTCATAAATTTCTTTTGGTTTTAGAAAATAATTTTTTCCATATTAACGTTATTGGTTATATGCGAAGGCAAGTTGCATCCATACTAAACTACTACAAGTCAATGGCATTATATTCCTTTATGGTAACCTTAACGGTTACTATAATTAACCCGGAATTGATTCTCGCCATTAGCACTAAGCTATTCTTGGTTTTTATTCTGTGGTTTATGATTAGCGACAGAAAATTAAGAAGACGCTTAAGATTCTATAAAATTAGTGGAGTCTCAAATTTAAAGTTCTTCAGTGTAATTTTTTTACTAGATGGATTTATTACATGTACTTTTATACACTTAATAAAAGGCTTCATTTAGAAGGTTGTTTAGCTACTAATAATGTTATCTAAATCTAAAACAACACCTACACCTAAAATTTGCTTCCATTGTAATTTAGGACCTTCTATGACAATTTCTTCGTTTGTCATTTCGTTTCTTTGAACGCTAATTTTAATATCATTATCATACCTAAGATGAGAACCTAAAGTTGCCTTGACATACTTGTTAACTTTCATATCTATATTAAGTTCCCATTCAATATCTACATTCCCAAAACTATTAATATAGTCTGTATATAAACGCAATAGACTATTGATTTTTATATTTTCAAATAATTCTTCTTGGTACTGATTAGTTAGTAAAACGCCAAATTCTTGCCTTATCCTTTTTCCTTCCCTAACGATATTGCCTTCCAAATCATATATTGCAGGTGCAACACCAAAGGCTCCTTTATTTGCCAAATTATCGTCTAATACAAATGTGGTTTTTAAAGTTAGTGGTGAGGCGTAAAAAGACATGCGTTCAATATGTCTTCCATATTCCATGCCCAAACCAAAAAACATATATCCTGGAGCTAAAAATTTAGAAATAGGTTCCCCCCTATTTGGATAGTTATATCCATTTGCTAACTGTGTATTAAAGCTAAATCTTCCTGAATAAAACCAGTTACTTTCCGAACTTTTTTCTAAACCAACATTAGATAAGACCTCAATAACATCATCTGTTTTTCTTAAACCTTTATCCTCTTGTTTATTTAATCCATATCTGATATTAAAATCTGAATTCCAAAACATCTTTTCTTGCTTGTACTTGGCAGAAGCCTTTCCAGTTATAATACCAGAAATAGAATTAGTACCACCAGAATTCCAATTAGTAAATGACACTTGATTAAGATATAATCCTACTTCTTTTTTAGTTCTCCATCCTAACTTCACATTTTCATTTCCTTTTTTATTAAAAAACAAAGAATCTGGTTGTGCAAAAACTGGTAAAGAACTAAAAATAAAAATGCTAAGAATAAGGCTATGATAGCTTTTCATAATAAAATTTAATAAGAAAATGTACCGTATTCACTTTTTATAGTAAGCTTCTTATTATTTGATGCTTCTACTCTACCAATTATCTTGGCATCTACATCAAACGATTTTGAAATTGCTATAATATCCTCGGCTACTTCTGGCTTAACATATAGTTCCATTCTATGCCCACAATTGAAAACTTGATACATTTCTTTCCAATCGGTTTGAGATTGCTCTTGTATCAATTTAAATAAAGGAGGTATTACAAACATATTATCCTTTACAATATGAAGGTTATCTATAAAATGAAGTATTTTAGTTTGTGCTCCACCACTGCAATGTACCATACCATGTATGGCATCACTTTTATATTTGTTAAGAATAGCTTTTATAATTGGAGCATAAGTTCTGGTCGGTGAAAGAACTAATTTGCCTGCATCTATAGGTGAATTTTCAATGGTATCTGTAAGTTTTGTTTGACCGGAGTAAACTAAATCTTCTGGTACAGAAGCATCGAAACTTTCAGGGTATTTTTCTGCTAAATATTTAGAAAACACATCGTGTCTTGCAGAAGTTAATCCATTACTTCCCATTCCACCATTGTAACTAGCTTCGTATGACGCTTGCCCAAATGACTCGAAGCCTACAATAACATCACCTACGGATATGTTAGCATTATTAATAACATCCTCACGTTTCATACGAGCTGTTACTGTAGAATCTACAATAATTGTTCTCACCAAATCACCAACATCTGCTGTCTCACCACCTGTTGAATGAATAGTGACTCCAAAAGATTTTAAGTCTTCAATTAATTCTTCTGTCCCATTTATAATTGCAGAGATAACTTCACCAGGTATTAAATTTTTATTTCTACCAATTGTTGAAGACAACATAATATTATCAGTAGCACCAACACAAAGCAAATCATCAATATTCATAATTAAAGCATCCTGTGCTATGCCTTTCCATACAGAAATGTCACCTGTTTCCTTCCAATACATATAAGCTAATGACGATTTTGTACCAGCACCATCAGCATGCATTATTAAACAATAAGCTTCATCATTGGTTAAATAATCTGGAACTATTTTACAAAAAGCTTTAGGAAATAAGCCTTTATCTATATTCTTTATAGCATTATGAACATCCTCTTTAGATGCAGAGACTCCACGTTGCGCATATCTTTTGCTTACTGAATTGCTCATTAGAAATTATTAAGATTGGTTTTGCAAAAGTAATAATTGCACAGCACTATTTCACTAAATTCGATTGAATTACTGTATCAATTCTGCTTAATAGTTTTTGTTTTCTTTTTTTACCTCCGAAATAGAGATTTACGCCAAAACCAATTCTATAGAAAGTATCATCACTGTCACCTGCAATTAAACCATCTAACTCATCTGAAAACGAATAATTATACTCTCCAAAAAGTCTAAAACCTACACCATCCATAACAATATACTCAAAGCCTAATGCGCCTTGTGCCTTTGTAGATGTTGCCTCAAAATAATTATTAGCATTATAACCATAACCTGCCTGTATAAAAGGTGAAAATTTTGTGTATGGACTGAAAAGAAATTCTAGGTTTGCATCAAAAGACATAAAGCCTTCATTATACACATCCTTAAATGCAATATTATATTTATTATAAATAACGTTTATACCTAAATGATTAGTGATATGTCGTTTATAACCGATTCTAAAATAAACTTCAAATTCTGGGTCCGGTAAATCGCCATCAAAGTATGCTGTACCTAATGCAGCATCTATAGCATTTGTACCACGATAATCAAAAAACACTAATCTATTATGGAGTTTTTTATTACGTCCAAAAGTTTTCTTTTGAGCATAAGTTTGACACAAAAAAAGAGCGAAAAATACACTTGTAAAAAGGTACTTAGATTTGGTAATCATACAATCTTTAGATTAAAAAGAAAGTCTAATTCATCAGAGAATATGGAGCGTCGCAATATAGAAAAATATTAATTAAATCATAACTTCTCAAGATAAATTAGTAGAATCAAAAAAAGATAGAAACAAAATTTTGATTCTATCTTTTTTTTGAATGGTAATTGATACCTTATTGTATTATCTTATTTTTTAAGATTCAACTTGTAGCTTAGATTGTATATTTACAACATCATCTTTTGTCACATTATTCAGATCTTCTGAACTGTCTTGAGAAAGAATTAGAGTTGCTCCTACAAGAATTGCTACACTAAGTAGTAACTTCTTCATTTTTACAAATATTGATTAATAGCCTTACAAAAGTACTACATAAACCTCTTTTAAAATTGATTACTCCCTTTTTTTTAACATGAAAGTACCGCCTTTTCGACAACTAGACATTTGTAATCGACAAACGACACAAAAAATGAATTTCAAAATTATTTTTATACGTAATTATACTAATAAATTAACATCAAAAGCCTTGTTTTATTGAATTTACACGAACTATTTCGTAAATAAAAGCTCTCTATATTTAGTTAATGGCCATAACTCATCATCTATCATTAATTCCAACTTATCACAATGGAATCTAATGCTTTCAAACAATGGTTTTACTTTATTACAATACCCTTCAGCTTTATTCTGCAACTCAACTTGCGCATTACATTTTTTACGAGCATCAGTCATTTTAGTTACCAACGAATTTATAGCTTCAATATGCTCTGAAATTTGCTCTATTAATGACAGTTGTTCTTTAGCAAGTCTCTTAAATTTCTCTCCATAAATTGCCTTAAGCCCAGTGACATTTTCTATTAATATATTTTGATAACGAACTGCTGTTGGCACTACATGATTACGCGCAATATCACCTAAAACACGACTCTCAATTTGAATATGAAGACTATACTCTTCCATTTCTATTTCGTAACGCGCTTCAGACTCTACCTTGTTCATTACACCTAAGCTATCAAAAAGTTCTATTGACGCTTTAGATATCTTTACTTTTAGAGCTTCTGGTGTTGTTTTATTATTACTCAGGCCACGCTTTTTAGCTTCTTTTTCCCATGCATCACTGTAACCATTTCCTTCGAAAAGAATTTCTTTTGATGTTTTAATATATTCCCTTAATACATTGAAAATAGCATCATCTTTTTTCATAGCATTTTTATCGATTAGCTCATCAACCTCAATTTTAAAATCAATGAGTTGTTTAGCTACTATTGTATTTAAAACGGTCATTGGATTGGCGCAATTTGCAGTAGAACCAACGGCTCTAAATTCAAACTTATTTCCCGTAAATGCAAAAGGTGATGTTCTATTTCTATCTGTATTATCTAATATTACTTCAGGAATTTTACCTACGACATTAAGCTTTAAATCTGTTTTTTCTTTTGGTGAAAGCTTTCCTTTTGTTACCGTTTCTAATTCTTTTAAAACTTTTGTCAATTGTCCCCCTATAAATACAGATATTATAGCTGGTGGAGCTTCATTTGCACCCAAACGATGATCGTTACTTGCTGAAGCAATTGCTGCTCTCAATAATTCTTCATGACTTTGCACAGCTTTAATAGTATTTATAAAGAAGGTTAAAAACTGAAGGTTGCTCATAGGTGTTTTTCCTGGTGACAACAAATTCACACCTTTATCAGTACTTAAACTCCAATTATTATGTTTACCAGATCCATTCACACCTGCAAATGGTTTTTCATGCATCAACACTTTAAAATTATGACGCTTTGCCACTTTTTGCATCACATCCATTAATAAGGAGTTATGATCGACAGCTAAATTTGCCTCTTCATATATAGGAGCCAATTCAAACTGATTTGGCGCTACTTCATTATGTCTTGTTTTTACTGGAATACCTAATAGCATACATTCATTTTCTAAATCACGCATATAAGCCATTGCTCTTGTAGGTATCGTTCCAAAATAATGATCATCTAACTGTTGACCCTTTGCTGGCGAATGTCCTAATAATGTTCTACCTGTTAAAACGATATCTGGTCTTGAAATAGCCAAACCTAAGTCTATAAGGAAATATTCCTGCTCCCAACCCAAGGAAGCATTTACTTTTCTCACATTCTTATCGAAATACTTACATACAGCTACAGCTGCACTATCAACTGCATTTAAAGCACGTAGCAAAGGAGTTTTATAATCCAGAGCTTCACCTGTATAAGACACAAAAACCGTTGGGACACATAATGTCGTACCATATATAAAAGCTGGTGAAGTAGGATCCCAAGCTGTATAACCTCTTGCTTCAAATGTATTTCTGATGCCACCATTTGGAAAACTTGAAGCATCTGGCTCTTGTTGAACTAACTGCTTACCTTCAAACTTTTCAATAGCCAATCCATTACCAATGGTTTCAAAGAATGCATCATGCTTTTCTGCCGTAGCTCCTGTTAAAGGTTGAAACCAATGTGTATAATGTGTAGCCCCTTTTGAAATAGCCCATTCCTTCATTCCTGTAGCAATATGATCTGCAATTAAGCGATCAATTTTTATTCCTTTTTCAATGGCTGCCATTATACTGGCTAATGCATCTTTAGTTAAATATTGACGCATTGCTGTCTCATTGAATACATTTGTTCCAAATACTTCAGAACGGCGTTGGGTTTCATTAATCTTTAATGGTACTCGTTTTAAAGATTCTTTTACTGCATGAAATCTAAGTGTTGACATATTAATAATATTTTGGTTCAAAAATACGAAATCTTTAAAATTAATAGCACTACCCATCATAAAATAGGGTTGTCAACAATTATTAATAACATTTCACCTAAAAGACCCTATTTTTTTTGACCGAAAGAAAAAAATAACAATATTTGTAACTTTATTTTTAGATATAAACAAAACTTTCATTATGGCAAAAATTAAATTAGAGTACATTTGGCTAGATGGTTACTTCCCAACTCAGAATATGAGAAGTAAAACCAAGGTAGAAGAGCATGAAAACTTTAAAGGAACTATTGAAGAATTAGGAATGTGGTCTTTTGACGGATCATCAACTAGACAAGCTGAAGGTGGATCTTCTGACTGTTTATTAAAACCTGTAGCAATCTATCCTGATCCAGACAGAATCAACGGATATTTAGTTATGACTGAGGTTTTAAATGCTGATGGAACACCTCATGTTTCTAATGGTAGAGCAACTATTGATGATGATGATAATGATTTCTGGTTTGGTTTTGAGCAAGAGTATTTTATTATGGATACTAAAACGCAATTGCCATTAGGATTCCCAGTTGGCGGATATCCTGCACCTCAAGGTATGTATTATTGTTCTGTTGGTGGAAAAAACACTCATGGTAGAAGTTTAGTTGAAGAACATGCCGATATGTGTATTGATGCAGGTTTAAACTTTGAAGGTATTAACCAAGAAGTTGCATCAGGTCAATGGGAATTCCAATTATTTGCTAAAGGCGCTAAAAAAGCAGGAGATGAAATATGGGTTGCTAGATATTTACTAGATCGCTTAACAGAAAAGTATGGTTACTATATTGATTATCACCCAAAACCATTAGGTAAAGATATGGATTGGAATGGTTCTGGTATGCACGCCAATTTCTCTAACGAAGTATTAAGAACTTGCGGCTCTGAAGAAACATACGGGAAAATTTGTGAAGCTTTCCGTCCAGTTGTAAAAGAACATATTGAAGTATATGGTGAGTTTAACGATCAACGTTTAACAGGTGACCATGAAACTGCAGCTATTACAGATTTCTCTTGGGGAGTTTCTGATAGAGGAGCATCAATTCGTATTCCAATTATTACTGTAGAGAAAGGTTGGAAAGGTTGGTTAGAAGATCGTAGACCAGCTTCAAATGGTGACCCATACAAGATTGCAGGTAGAATTATTAAAACTGTGAAAAGTGCTGATATTTCTTAATTTGTAATTTATAAAAGTAAAAAAAGGCTTGTATCAATTACAAGCCTTTTTTTATTTATTCTTATTTTCTATTTAAGTGTTATGTATATAAACACTAAGTATGCGCCAAATAACAACATTCCTTTTAACCTCCCTATTTCAAAACGTTTAGGAATAATCATTAATGGAATTAAAACTGCAGCAAACGCTATCATCCAAAAGATATTAGTAGATAATATTTGCGGTGTTTCTGGATTTACAACTATCGGTTTTACAATTGCTGTCAACCCTAAAACTGAGGCTATATTAAATATGTTAGATCCAATTAAATTACCTAAAGAAATAGCCTTTTCTTTCTTTAATGCTGCAATAACTGAAGCGGCTAACTCAGGTACACTAGTACCAATTGCAATTACAGTAACAGAAATTGCATAATCGCTAATACCAATTGCTTTAGCCAATTGTTTAGCGCCCTCTACTAACCATTCTGACCCAAAGTATAGACCAGCTGCCCCAATAAATAACCAAGCTACAATTTTAAAATCTGAAACCTCAGATAAAGCATCATCTACTTCTTCTAAACTTGCTTTAGTTGACTTTCTAGAGTTTCTTATTAAAATAATTAAGAAAGTAATTAATGTTATAAACATTATTATACCTTCTAACGCAGTGAGGACACCGTCATTTTTTAAGAAAAAGTACAATACAAAAGAAGCCAACATCATCATTGGCCAATTAAATTTATAAAAATCCCTATCTACTGCTAATGGAGAAATTATAGCAGTAATACCCAAAACCAAACCAATATTAGCAATATTAGAACCAATAACATTACCTAAAGCAATATCAGAAATTCCATCCATAGCTGCCTGTAAACTTACCAATAACTCTGGTGCAGATGTTGCAAAAGACACAACTGTCATACCAATAACTAGTTTAGATATTTTAAATCTAAATGACAAGGCAACTGAAGCTCTCACCAAAAAATCTCCACCAACAACCAACAACGCTAAACCTGCTATAACAAGAAATACACTCATTTATTTTTTATTATTTAATCCCCTTTTCTGTTAACGTCGCGAAGATAACATTTCATTTTTAGAGATATTAAAAACTAAAATTTTCGTTAAATAACTATTGTTTTAGTTGTATAACTATAAAAATAGTTATATGTTTGGTCAACTAATTTCTATCATAGTTTATGAAAAATACATTCTTGTTAATTTTATTGTTTTTATCTCTTAATATTTACTCCCAAACTGATGAAAGAGAACAACTAGCAAAAGAAGACTCTAATGACCAATACAACCAAAGTGAAATTACAACACTAGATTTAATTGAAGCTTTGGAATTAGCATCTATAAGAATTCATAAATTCGATATTGGTAAATTTGATAAAGAATATAAATTACAAATCTTTTCAGATGAATATGTGAACGGTAAATTAATTAAAAATGACACGATTGTTGATTATAAAAACGATTATAGTTTTTGGATAGATGGGAAATACAATCAAGGCTTTATTGATCAAATTAAAATTTTCACGAAAACTGATGAAAATAATAGTACCTTAAGTATTAAAACATATGCCTTACATACTCAAAAAGAAATTAACCTTGGTAAAACTGATAATCGTCAATTTTATGTTTGGCGCGAATATGAGGAAACAAAATAGGAATTAGACAAAAAAATTCCGATGCTAATTTTCGCATCATCTTGGCTTGATAAGGAATATAATTTCCATAGATTTTGCGGAGTAGTAAATCTAAAAGATGATGATGAAAAAACCACCGAATTATTAACATCATCCCCAAATTATATAGTAATTAATTATAAAATATCTGAAATAGAAGAATAACCTTATCATAAATGAGGTTAATAAATAAAGACAATAAAATGCAAAAACTAACAAACAAAGAAGAAGAAATTATGCATATTCTATGGAAGCTAGAAAAAGCTTTTGTAAAAGATGTTTTAGCTGAAATTAAATCCGATAAACCTCATTATAACACGCTTTCTACTATAATTAGAAACCTAGAAGAAAAAGGCTACGTAAGTTATAATGCTTATGGGAAAACGCATCAATATTTCCCTATCATATCTAAAGAAAATTATAAAACTAAATTTATGAACACTGCAATTGAGAATTACTTTAATAGTTCTTACAAAAATGTAGTGTCATTTTTTGCTAAAGAAGAAAAGATTAGCGTTGCAGAGCTTAAGGAGATTATTGAGTTAATAGAAAATAAAAATTAATTGTGGAATATCTTTTAAAAGCTAGTGCAGTTATAGTACTATTTTATTTGTGTTTCTACTTCTTTTTAAAGAAAGAAACGTTTTTTAATCACAACAGATGGTTTTTATTGGCAGGAGTAATTATTGCATTAATTTTTCCATTAATCGTAATACCTGTTGAGGTTATAGATGAACCCAACTTAGTACATGAGACCGTGTTTGCGTTCAATGATGTGATACCAGTAGTGGTTGAAAAACCAATAGTTCAATCAAAATTTCAATGGCAAATAATCATACCAATTATATATGGTATTGGATTGACCATATTCTTAATTCAGTTTTTATTTCAATTTGGATCCTTAATCATACTATTACTAAAAAACCCAAAAGATAATGACGGTATTTATACCTACGTTATTGTAAATAATAAAATTTCACCTTTTTCATTTTTTAAATGGATTGTTTATAATCCAGAATCATTTAATAACGAAGAGTTGCAATTAATGCTCACTCACGAAAAAGTACATGCTAGTCAATTACATTCTATAGATATATTAATCATACAGTTGGTTTGCAGCGTATTTTGGTTTAATCCATTAATATGGTTATACCGAAAAGAATTGAGACAAAACTTAGAATATATTGCAGATTACAAAACCCAAGAAAAATCAAATAGTGAGAAAGAATACCAACATTTATTACTAAAAACTAGTGTTGCAAATCTAAATGTTTCACTTTCTAATAATTTTTATAATTCATTAATCAAAGAACGCATAGTTATGTTAAAAAAATCAAGATCAAACAAAAAAAAACAATGGAGATACTTATTAATGCTACCATTACTAGCAGGTTTACTCATGAGTGTAAATACCGAAAATGTCTATAAAGAAACTGAGACTACAGTTGAAGGTAATAATAACACTATTGAGTTTGTTGTGACAAAAAACACTACAGATGCTGAACTTATTGCAATGTCTTCTACTATTGAAAATAAGGGAGGAACATTAGTGTTTAGTGATATCAAAAGAAATACAAACAAGGAACTTATTAACCTTTTTCTGAAACTTAATAATCATAGTTATGGTTATACAGATGGCACTACTCCAATAGATTCTTTTATAATTTATAAAGAGTTATATGGTCGTAGAGGTGGTTTTGTAGGTCGTATTAATGGTGCAACTTTACACTTTGATGATGACACAAATGATAAAGAAATTATTGACTCTCTGGTAAAAAGAGCACATAAAGCTATTACTAAAAAAGGCTTCCAAACTGCTCAAATTAATGAAAAACCCAAAACAGATATTACTCCTATCAAAATCGTTTTTAATAAGGAAATGACTGATGTACAATTAGATGAGATTAAGAAAGAACTAAAATCTAATGGTATTGAGATGAACTTAAAGCACTTAAAACGAAACGCAAAAAAAGAAATTATTGATATTAATATAGATTTTAAAACTAAAAATGGTTCTGCTAATTATAATGTGAAAAATGAAAACGGTATTAAGTCTTTCTATTTTAAATTAGATGAAAACGGGAGTTTCGGTGTTGGAGCTATTAATAAAAATAAATTTGTTTTTGCTGAACAAATTTTAACAGGAAAGTCTAATACAGAATCTGACTCAAAAGCTCGAGTATTTGTCTTTGATGAAAATGACGAAAATGCATTTGAGGTTGATTCAACTCATGCAAATATATTAATCAAAAAACATAATGGTAATGTTAAACATTTTAAAGGCCTTACAGGTCAGGACACTATATATTTTGCAACTATAGATTCATCTAAAGTAAAACGTATAACGAAATTAAAATCAAATATTTATTATCAAGATGATGCACCAGTAACAATCATTCGTTCTGTTGACAATAACCTAAAGAATCCTACAGTAAGAGGCTATTCTACTACTTTTAATAATCAAAATACTAAACCACTTTACATTGTAGATGGAAAAGTAATTAAGAATTATCAAGCGGATGCTCTTGATCCAAATAACATTGAAAAAATCAATGTATTAAAAGGAGATTCAGCTACTCAGATTTACGGTAAAAAAGGAGAAAATGGTGTTTTAGTCATTACAAGTAAAAATCCAAAATCCTTCACTTTTAAAGAAACAAAGACTAAAAGTCCTTGGAGAGTAGAAGTTGGTGGTGTAAGCTATATAGATGAAGATGATCCAAGGAAAAATAGTACGCTTGCTTATTTAACAAAATACACCTCCGATATTGCTCTAGATAATCACAAAGAGAATCTCAAAAAAATTGGGATAACTGTTAAGTTCACGAAACTAAAACGTAATAAAGCAGGTGAAATTACAAGTATAAAAGTGAGTCTTAAAAATAAAAAAGGAGCTCAAAGTAGTGCAACTTGGAAAGTTGACGATGGTATACCTAGTATTGAATTTGGTGAAACAGATGGCTCTCTAATTGCAAGAACAAGTGAAATGAACTAAATGAGTTAATTCTATAATAAAAGCCAAACTAAAATTCTTAGTTTGGCTTTTTTAATTCAGCTAAAGAGCTACTTATTCTATAATTACTTTCTTAATCGTTGAATTTGCATCACTTATTAATTTTAATAGATATAAACCTGATGATAAGTCTAAATCGATAAATGCTGCTACTGATTTAAAATCCTTTAAAAGTTTTCCTTCAATAGAATAGACTTCAATATCTATTTCTGAGTTTAAACCTGTTATATATAGCCTTCCATTTGTTGGATTAGGGTAAATGGAAGCAGTACTAAATTCATCCTCTGTTAAACTCAGTGATTGATTCCAAGGATCACCAACATTAGTTCCCCAAATATACTCTACCATTAATGGTAGATCTATAAATGGATTTCTATTTTTTTGCCAATTATAAACGATATTGTTTCTGTTCATTTCAAAATCATCTGGTGGGTCATTTCTATGCCAATCTAATAAAGTATCTAAATCTCCTAACTGTCCAGTTGTATTAGGAAATCCATCAACAACCTCCAAACCGTTATATCTAATTTCCATATATAAAACACTTCTTGCCACATCACCTCTAAAGCTTCCAAGTGTTGCAGTTGGACCAATATACTGTCCATAATGCTGATTACCTCTAGAACTGTTTTCTGATGCATCTGCAGCTCTTAATGCATGAGCATCTGAATTACCATGACGTAGCGAATCTGCTTTAGTTGTCCAAAACACATCAATGCCATCGGAGATCTCATCTTCTTCAATATCAAAAAACCCTCCTCTAGATCTTGGATACGTATGTTCCCTATTCCATTTTCCTGCATTACTAGATCCTGTCTGTAAATCTAATTTTGGTCGTCCTTCTTCAGAATATACTAACCAAACCTGGTTACTGTTTTCTGGGTTTTGATCTGCTTCTGTTAAAATATCAAAAACATCTGCATACGTTTGTGCTCTCACAGTTGTGGGATCGGCAATAATATCTTGCAAAGCTTGTCTTAATGCAATATCTGCTAATCCATCTGTACTATCATAATAACCTGCTGGCTGAGTACTCTGTACAACTCCTGTAGTTGGATTAACTGGAGTTCCCCATGCTGCCATAGTAAAATCATTATCTACAATTCTTACCTCTACCCTATTATTAGAAGGAATAGTCGGCTCTACCAAATCTGTAAACCTAATTTGCAAAATCTCATCACCTTCATCTAAAGCATCATCAACTAGAGTTATTGTTGTACTCGTTGAATTTTGACCATTAGGAATTGTAAGATTTATATTCCCTGTGTAATCAGAAGTATTAAATCCGTAATTAGTAAGACTTATGCTAAAATCTAGATCAGAAGTTACATTTGTATCTGCTGTAAATGTTATATCAAAAGTATCATCTTCATTATACATAGATTCAGCTACGGAGATTTCTATAGCATTAAAAATAATTCCACTACCGTCATTTAAAGCTCTTGGTGTTGGAGTGCCTGTAAAATAAGTACCATCATTATTACGCTGAATAGAATTGGTATTACCACTAGAACCTTCGTTTATTTGCTGAATACTTGCAAAATTAGGATCATCATCAAAAATATCTATCAAAGTTAAATCATCAGCATCACTTGTATCATAGAGTAATACATCTACCAAGTTAGTAATATTTGCGACTGTTCCTTCAGGAAAATCATTTGGAGATGCTTGATAAATTGCCACAGCATCAGCACCATTCTGTATTAGATTTTGAGCAATTAATAATTGAGGATATGGTGATACTCTTGTACTTCCAATGAGTAATAACCCATTACTGTCAGTTGTAAATCCAGTTAAATCAATTGTTAAATAGCTAGAATCTCCTCCACTTGTAGAGCCGTTGAAAAAGACAAGTACGTAACCATCAGTTGAAAAATTAGGTGTCTGAGATTTTATTTCAACAAATTCTTCAGTATCTGTACTCGGGTTATCACAATCAAGTTCATTAATTACTAAAGTTTGTGACCAACTAAATATTGAAATAAAAACTAATAGTATCGTAAGAATTCTTTTCATACTCTTTTTTTTACAAAGATAACCTTAATATTAGATAGCTATGTTAAGCGCAAATTAAATACAAAAAATAGACTAAATAAACTATGATATTTATCAGGTTTTCAATTAGCAAAAAAGATGAAATCACCAAAAACAGGGCTTTTAATAATGAAACGCCTCTACGATTTTAAAATTAAAGCCAAAAAGGCCCTAGAAACATATATATTTGCAACCGTAAACATTATATTTAATTACTTTTTATAACTTATTTTAAGACAAGTCACAAATTTTAGTAATCATTATCATTTTTTTACTTATAAATATAAATGCAAAATCATCGATTTATATTAAATCGTTTGGAGAATGATTAGTTGTCTATATATATTGAAAACTCAATCAAGAAAACGTAGTAAATTATTAACCTCTAAACCAAAAAAATTATGATGACTTTAGCAAAATTGATTATTGAAATAATATTTTCAATATTCTAAATTAAAACCAAACAACCAATCAAAAAAAAGTAAAACTTAGTTCTAGAATAAGTTTTACTATTTTTGTTTCTCATAGTCATCTTAGTGAAAGAACTGATAGCTTTAGTTACTAATCCTAACCATGAGAACACAATTATTTAAGGCTTTAGCCAAACTAAATAAAGCCATATTACCATCTTACAGTAAAAAACAATTAGATCTTAGCAAAGCTTCTAAACTTCAGCTGGCTATTATTGGCTGGCGTGCTTATATTACAAAAAATGCTCTTAAATAAAAAAAGACTACCTAATGGTAGCCTTTTAAAAACTCAACTTAATCTATCGCTTTCGCGGTAAATTTCTCTTTCTATTCTTAATTTCTTGTTACAGAACCTGTTATCGTTTCTACTGGGCCATCACCCATATCAATCACAGTATGGTTCATAGCTGCAGCAGGTACTACATGAGCTAATGGCTTTAATGTAAAAGGTGCTGTACTATTATCTGGGTAAGGCTCTACAGAGATTACAACGGTTCTTCCTTTTAAATCAGTCGGAAATGTTAAACCTGCAGGAGCATTTTGTAAATAATCCTCACCAGGATAACCAGGTCCATTACCAGAATCCCCTTTAAATACCGAAGATGCAGCATTATCATCTGCACTTTCAGCTGATGAAAAAGCTCCTGTACTTATAGGTGTGCCGTCAAAAACTACCCAACCTTCATATTTCCAACCTGCTGCTAAAGTAGGTAGGTTTAAGCCAGCTACTGCAGGAGGCGCAGAGTTGTCTAAGAACCAAACTCCACTAGCTTCATTTGTATCATCCATGTCAGTAGGTGTTGCTAATATATACTTACCTGTAGCATCTGCTAAAGATGTTAATGTACTTCCTGAATCTACCAAAGTATTATTAGAATTCACATTTGCCGAATTTCCTAAAAAATCTCCAGCTAAAATTTTGGTAGCTGCTGGCGCAGGATCTGGATCTACTGCAGGTTCTATTGATAGTACAAATTTAGTTGCGCTACTTAATTGCGCCGCACTTACAGAAAAAGTTTGTGGAAACACAACATTCGAAAATGTTCCTGTACTTACTGGCTGACCATCTACGATAATCCAACCTTCGTAAACAAAATCGCTACCTAAAGATTCTAAACCTTGTAGATCTAAAGTTAAATCTGCATTTGTTGGTGTGTTGCTATCATCATCACTACTGCAGGATACTGCTAATAATCCTATTGCTAGTAATCCTAAAATTGTTTTTTTAATCATTGCTTTATTGTTTAATAATGTTCAGGTTCAAAATTATAACAAGACAATAGATTAAAATGTTAGATGGCTAACACTAACAACTATTATTCACATTTTTAAACAAAAAAGAATCACTAATAATTTTATTCGTGATTCTTCCAAAACCAATTAATATTTTATGCTTTACATTAGAAAGTAACTGCGATTTTAGCTCGCAAGAAAAACGGAGTACCTGGTGTAAATGTAATTTCTTCCACAGGTTGCGCTTCATTAAATAAACGTGTTTCTGTTGCGAATTGTGTTTCATTCCATTCTACATCAAATAAGTTTTCTACTGCTAAGCCTATCGACCAGTTTTTAGCAATATCATAATTAATATTGAAATCCGTTACAAAATAACCTTCTGCAACAATAGAATCATCCTCATTTGCAGGTCTATCATCAACAAATCTGTAACTCAATCCACCAGAAAATCCTTTTAAACCTTTAACAGAAATACTTCCTGTTGATGTAAAATCTGGTGCTAAAGGAATAAAGTCTTGCCCATCAGGCTCATCTACACTTCGAGCAACTGTATAATTCACATCACTATTAACAAATAACCAATCTGTAATTTGATAGCGAAAACCGAAATCAATTCCATAACGCTTAGATTTCCCACTCGGCTCTACAATACCACCATCACCAACATAAACAAATTCTTGTTCAGAAAACAAAGTCCATAGTGCTGTATTAAAGACCAAACGATCTGCTGGTTTATAAATGGCACCTAAATCTGCACCAAAGGCTGAAGGCAATGTTTCTTCACTAGTATTAGCTGTAACTACACGAGCATCATTAGAATGAAAACCATAACCTAACTTTGCAAATAATTGTAAGTCTGAAGATGCTGCAAAAATAGTATTGAACTTAGGACTTAAAATGGTTTGTGTTTCATTTAAAGTCTCAAAACTATCAGCTAAAAAATCTACATACCCAAACTTAAAATAGTCTAGCCTTAAACCTGGATTTAACGTCCACTTCTTTGTTTTATAGTTTCCACTAAAAAAAGCATATCCATTTAATTCATCAATATCACCAAAAGCAATACGCTCTAATGTTTCTCTTCTATTTTTAGTACACGATAATTCAACATCATTAACATCATCATATCTAAATCCTAAACCAGCATCAAAGCTCAATTGAACATTATGATCTTCGATATGGAATGTTCTATTATAGACACTCTCAGCCCCTAAAATTGTGCGGCTTTCTTTTTGTTTTATTTGATCTCCATTTACAGGATCTTCTAAAAAGAAGGTAAAGTTAGAATACAGCTCAAAATCATATTTAGACAAAAAGGCTTTGGATTTTATACGTTGATGTTCATCAATTTGTTTGGTATGATTCACCCACAGGTTTGACCTACTTGTTGATCCACCTTCGGTATCATCAATAGCACCAAAACGACCTATTAAGCCTTGTTCTACAGCTCTTGTAGGAATTTGACCAGACGCATCCCATCTACTCTGAAAATGAGAAAATGATAAGGTTAATTCTTCATCTTCATAATTATTGAAATTATAACGTCCTAAGACATTTAAACGATTAAAATTTTGTGGTGATTGAAAAACACCATCTGTAAGCACTAATTCTGAAGCTACATAAGCACTGCTATTTTCGCCTTCAGAAATCTTAAATAGATTGACTGCTCGCAAAGTATTGTATTGTCCAGCTTCAATTTTTATAAGATTATCATCTATTGATTTTTTGGTATTCAACTCAATATAACCAGCAGTATTAAAATTGCCTTTATCAGCATAATACGGCCCTTTACCAAAGTCTATATTACCTATAGTTTCTGGAATTACAAAGTGCAAATCAGCATAACCTTGACCGTGAGCATGCGATGGTAAATTTACTGGTAAACCATCTGTAGTAATAGAAATATCAGTACCATGATCTATATCAAATCCTCTTAAGAAGATTTGTTCTGCTTTACCTCCACCTGCATGCTGTCCAATGATTAGACCCGGAACTTTTCTTAATATTTCTTGTGCAGATTTTATTGGATTTGTCTTAATATCTACATTGGCATATTGACTCAATACATTAAGTTTAGATACAAGTACAACCTGATCTAAAGATACTGCAGCATCTTTTAGTACAATATTTACCGTAGTATCTAATTGACTGCTTGTAATCGTAAATTCTTGTTGTTCATAACCTAATCCACTAATTACGATAACATCTCCTTCTGAGATATCATCTAATTCAAAATAACCTGAGACATTTGTATATGCATAGCCTCCTGTATTTTTATTATATATGTTAACACCTTCAATAGGTGTTTTGTTTTCTGTTGTTATTGTACCACTAATTTCGTGAGCAAAAGCAGTACTACATAGTGCCATAAACACTAAAAATAATAAAATGCGTTTCATAGTTTTTTATTTAAAATTGGTTGAATTTATAAGTCTCTCTAAATGAAGCTTATAGTTAAGCATAAGATTCATAGTTCATTTCATTTGGGTAAATTGATAAACTATAATTAAAAATTTAATTAGAATAAAATTGATGATTTAGAAACATCATCTTTTGTTGGCTTAAATTTGTGGAGGTCGATACAAATCTTTAAGATATCCTTTAATAACAAATTGATTTTGTGTGCAATAATTAGGAGTCTCTTTTGTAATTATTTTATTGAATCTTAAGACATACTTGTTGTTATCAATATGTTTATTTATTTTTAATTCGAGATTTGTCGACTCACTTTTTTGATTATTGTCTTTGTTAGATACACCATCAAAAACAGTATTTAAAAAATCTAAAAATCCATGTTGATGATTAAGAGTATAACTACTTGACATCTCGTCTATATTGACTTGGTTTGCAAATTCATAATTCTGAACCTCATTATGTTGCAGCACAAAACTTGGTGCCTTAAAGTTATGAGAAATAGTATGTAATATAATATTTAATTGCATGTGTGCAGGCCCTAAAACATAGCACAAAGTTATCGACACAGCCAAGACTTTGAAGATAAAATGTTTAATACTATTTGATTTATTTGACTGCATTTTTATTCGGCTAACAAACTAATAATGGTTTCTTCTATATATTTTGCATAAGACGCTATAGTAGGATAAATGAAAATTTTGTCTAGTGGGTTTTCCATTTCAAAAGCTTCGTTTAATGCACTAGCAATTCGCATTGCCAATAAGGAATGTCCTCCTAAAGCAATAAAATTATCATGAATTCCAATGACATCTATATCTAAATACTCTGACCAAATGTTTGCTATAATCTCTTCTATTTCATTTGATGGAGCAACATAAGTTACATTAGATTCAAATTGAATATCACTAGACTCACTGAGTTTTTTACGATCTGTTTTTGCATTTTGTGTTAAAGGAAACTCCTTCAAATATTTAAATTGCAATGGCACCATATATTTTGGCAATTGTTTCTCAAGATGTATTCTTAATTCTGAAGTTTCTATTTCAGAATCGCCTCTATAAAAAGCCACTAACTGCCCTATTTTCTTTAAATTATCATCATTTTTTATCACTAAAGAAATCGCTTCTTTTACTGCGTAATGCTGTTCCAAAACACTTTCAATCTCACTTAACTCTATACGATGTCCATTGAGCTTTACCTGACTATCTTTTCTTCCGAAAAATTCGTAATCACCATCAGCATTAATCCTAACTAAATCTCCAGTGTTATATAAAGTATCTGTATTTAAATATGGATTTTCTATAAAGCGCTCTGCTGTAAGTTTAGGACGTTTTACATAGCCTTTTGCAACCCCATAACCACCTAAATACAACATGCCGATAACTCCATCTGGAACAGGATTTAAATACTCATCTAAAACTAAGGCAATGGTATTATATATGGGTAATCCTATTGGTACAGATACTTTCTTATGGTTTTCTAAATTAAATTTTGTTATTATACTACCAATAGTAGCTTCTGTAGGTCCATAGAAATTATAAATAGATAAATTTTTATGATATTCGTTTTGAATTTTTGTTGCTAAATCCGTTTTAAAGTCTTCACCAATGACAATTACATTTTTAAGCTTGGACCCTGAACTGCCTTTACCAATAAATAATAAAAGATGTGAAGGCGTTAATATTATCGAATCTGCTTTATCATCTGAAAGCATTCTAATAACCGAAGTATCTGGTCCTTCTTTATCTTCTTTGTAAACAATAATCTCTCCCCCATGATATAAAGGCAAGAAAATAGCTGTATATGTAATATCAAAACTAATAGATGTACAAAATGCAAACTTTGTATTTTTTCCCCAATAAGCATCACACCAAAATAAATAATTTGATAAGTTTTTATGAGTAACCATAACACCTTTTGGCTTTCCTGTTGAGCCAGAGGTGTATAAAATATAAGCTATTTGGTCAGGTTTACTTTCTGGTAATTGAATATTTACATCAGACTTATTTTGTTGCCAATTATCGGTACTTAGATTTAGTTTAGAGACTGCTATAAGTTCTAAATTATCTTTAAGTATAGAATTTGTAATCACTAAAGAACATTCAGAATTATTAATAATATAAGCTACACGCTCTTTAGGTTGATCGGCTGCAATAGGAACAAAGACAGCATTCAACTTTAAAATAGCAACTAATGAGACTATATAATCTGATGATCTGTATAAATGAACACCTACTTTATCTCCTGAAGTAATACCTTCTGCCTTCAATGAATGAGAAAGCGCATTAGATAAACGACCAAGTTTAGAATAAGTATAGGTGTTAATACCATCTCTAATTGCAATGGTTTCAGAATTACTTTCAATAATATCATTTATCACCTCAAGAAATGGGCGATATGCATTCTTAAAATCAAATGCGCTCAACTTATCTATTAAACTTGACCTATTAGTAATTGCTGGTTCATTAATTAATTGTGAGGTATCATCTAAAAAAGCATCTAAAACGGTCAAAAAATGCTCAGGTATGTATTGCTGTTGACTGGTATTAAAAATAGCTGTATTTAAATCAAAGAATAGTTCAATATCTCCCGTACCATCCATATCATATACAGTAAATCGCATATGGTGTGATGCATCGCAATGATTTGGATGAATCCATTTTGATTTTGTTGGGCTACCATTAAAGTTTGAGAAATTCGCTTTGATATAATTTAATACTACATTAAATCCGCCACTAGCTTCTGTACTTGCCATTCCTGGCTGTGCATGTCGTAGATATTCATTGGTTTCGTTTCTAACTTTGTTATATATAGACAGAAAAGTGTCTTCTTCAGAAAATTCAGCTACTAAAGGAAATAATTCAACAAACATTCCAGCTGTTTTCTTAAATTCATTGGTAACTCTACTATGAGACAATGCACCAATGGCAAACTTTTCTGTATTGCTTACTCTTTTTATGTAAATAAATAATGACGTTAAAAAGATATTGAAATAAGTAAGATCTTTTGTCCAACAACGAATTTCTGCATTTGCAGCTAGGTTTGATAATTTTGTAGCTCTTTCTTCTCCTAACTTAACGGTAATTCTATTTGAAAGCGAAGTCGTTTGATTTGTACTTTCCCCATATAAAACAGGAGGTGCAGTAACTTTTTTAGCACTATCTAACCAATACTTTCTAATATTATCTTTAGCTTTATCTTCTGTAATATGCTTTTCATATTTTAAATAATCTCTATACTTAGGCATCTCTAATGTATTACTATTCTGAGATTCTAAGTTTAACTTGTAAACTTTAGAGAAGTTTTCGAAAATGACAGTTGAGGATGTTGCATCTGTAACTAAGTGATGCATATTTAAAAACCAAACATAATGCGCTTCTCCTAATTTATATAACGTAGAATTAAAAAGAGGTTGAGACACATCGAACAATTGCATAGTTCGTTGTTGTAATAAAACTTCTAAATCAGAAGTTGATGTATTTGAAAGATTTTCAATAGACATATTATAATTGAAATCCTTTAATATATTTTGAAACGGAATCCCTTTTTCTTCACCAAAAGTCATTCTAAAAACATCAGCAGCGTCTATAAGATCTTGAAACGATTTCTTAAAGATTTTCTCATCAATAACACCGTGGATTTCAAATGAATGTGCCATGTTATACATCGGACTCTCAGGATTTAGTTTTTGACCAACCCAAAGCATCAATTGACTTTGCGTCAATGGTATATGAGATTCAATATGTTTTTTTTCAACTGACATTAAAACGTTACTCTGCTTTACTTTTTAAATAATTAGAAATACAGGCTACCGTCATAAAGTTTTCTATTACCATATCTTGAGCTGGTATTTTTAATTCAAATTCTTTTTCGATAAAATTTACTAGTTTCATCATACCTAATGAATCTACTAATCCACCACCCAACAAATCTTCATTAGCATCAATATGAATAGATTCAGAGCCTACTATAAGTTCATTTTTTATATAATCTATAATTTTATTATCCATTATAATTTTCAGCTATTTTTATTTTAATCTTATTTCTATCTACCTTATCTGAAGTAGTTCTTGGAAATTCATTCATGATGTAAATATGCTCAGGAACTGCATATTTCGGTAAATTTTCAGCACAATGAGCTTTCAACACTTTTATTTCAAGCTCACTTGTTTTTAATAGAACAACTGCGGTAATAGTATCTCCTGACTTATGTGTGTATTTTTCTAGATAAGTAATCGCTTCTCTAACATCTTTATGCTTTACAAGCTGTGCTTCTACTTCGTCCAACTCCACGCGATAGCCTCTTATTTTCACTTGTCTATCATTTCTACCAACGAATACTAAATCCCCATTATCATTTTCTTTCACAACATCACCCGTTTTAAAAAACTCAAAATCATAAACCGGTAAAATGGATTCTTTGTATAAAGATTTATCAGTAAGTTCACTATTATTCCAGTAGCCTAACATCATAGTTTCACTTCGTATTGCTAAAACTCCAGATTTCCCTTTTTCTACAGGTAAATCATTATCATTTAGTATTCTGTATTCTGTATTTTCCCAAACTCTACCTAGAGGCAAATCGCTTTCAAGTTTATAATTTTTATCAATATTAAAATACGTACATTGATTAACTTCTGCGGGTCCATACACATTCCCAAACATAGCTTGTGGCCATAATTCTATTAATTGCTTTAAATATTTCCTAGGAAAAACTTCGCCCCCAAATAAGACCCAACGTAAAGCTGATAAATCTTTTTCTTCTAATAACCCATTTAACAATAGTTGTATTAATGCTTGAGGTGCAGAATACCAAATTGTAATTTCTTCATTCTCCAATAATTGAGATAAACTAGCAGGTAACTTAGTATGAGCATCTGATAAAATTACAGTCGTAGCTCCTGAAAAAGGTGCTGTAAAATAAGCAAAGGTTGAAATATCAAAATGCAATGGTGCGTGGCCAGCAACAATATCAGTGGAATTAATATTATAAATTTCTTTAGAACGTTTAACATAAGCTAAACAACTATTATGAGTATGCATTATACCTTTAGGTAAACCTGTGGAACCAGACGTATACATTATATAAGCTAGATCTTTACCTAAGACTCTTGGAAACTCAATCTCATCAGTAAAACTTTTAAACACTTGGGTCCAAGATATAGTTTCAATATCTATATCTTTTTCTAAACCAATTATTACTTTTAAAGGTGTAGACAATTCAATAAGTGATACAATATCTCTGGCTTGCGAAGGTATTGTTACTAAGTGTAAAATATTACAATCTTTAATAAGAAACTTGGTACGCTCTTTCGGTGCAGTAGGATCTAGTGGAACAAATACTCCTCCTGCTCTAGTAATACCATAAACAGCAATAATAGATTCAATAGAACGATTCATATAAATACCTACACGATCTCCCTTTTTAACTTCTAAATCGATTAACAAAGCAGCCAATGCCTTTGCTTTTTGTTGTAAATCATTATAAGTCAAAGATTGAGACATATATTTACAGGCCTCCTTATTAGGGTGCTTTAAAGCTGCATTTTGTAATATTTTTGGGATGGTATAAATCATTGTAGGCTATTTAGAAAATAATAGTTGGGATATTATATTCCTTTGTATGTCTGATGTACCAGCGTAAAGAACTCCACCAATGGCATCTCTTAAATCTCTCTCTACTCCTTGCACTGTTAAATAACCACTTCCCCCATGATTTCGTATCGTATCTATACTAGACGTTATAAAGCTTTCACTCAATTGTAGTTTTAATAATGCTGCATCTAACATAGCTGAATCACCTTGATTTTTTAGCCAGGCTACTTTATATAATAATAGTCTTGATGTTTCCAAACGTAATTTCATATCAGCAATACGATTTGAAACGGATTGAAAGGTACTTATAGGCTTACCAAATTGTTGCCTTTCTTTCACAAAATCTATACTAGTTTCTAATTGGCGCTCCATGGCTCCTAATTGGCTTGCTAAAATGCTACATCTATCATATTCTAATGAGTACGATGTAATTGCCCAACCAGCTCCTTCTTTTCCTAATCTATTCTCTTCTGGCACGAAACAATCTTCAAAAAACAAATCACCAATAGGTACTGTTCTTAGTCCCATTTTAGATTTATTAGGTCCTTGAATAAAACCTTTTGTTCCTCTTTCTACAATGAAACCTGTCACTCCCCATTTTCCAATTTTAGGGTTTACATTTGCAAAAATTAGAGCAATATCTGCTTCTGGTCCAAAGGTTATTAAACGCTTTTGCCCATTTAAAATATAACCACCTTCAACTTTTTTAGCATGTGTTTGCATATTAAATACATCAGATCCAGCTTCTGGTTCCGTAAGTCCATGTGCGCCAATTTTATCACCAGTAACCATAGGTCTTACAAACTTTTCACGTTGCTCCTCAGTACCAAACTCATATAATGGTAGTTGAACAGTCCACATTTGAGCATTTAAAGCAAAAGGCAAACCATTATCTTTAGAACCATAACCAAGACCTTCCATAGCTAATGTTGCAGTCAATAAATCTACATCGTTAAATTTTCCTCCATATTTTTTTGGAACCGACAATCCTTGAATACCAAAATCTGCACATTTTTTCCATAATGATCTAGAGAAATTTAAATGCTGATCTCTATCAATAAGATTATCATTAAGATGCGCTTTTGCGAACTCAATAATTTTATCCTTAAATTCTAGTTGTTCTGAAGTCCAAGAAAAATTCACTATTGTTTGGATTTAAAATAAACGATTAATAAATATTATCTATTGTTACCGATTATCTATAATTAAGCTAAAATAAAGGTATAAGATACAAATAATGAGAAAATAAAGATGTAATGACTTTAAATTCGATTAAGATTCTTTATTTCGTTGTAATACTAAAAAAACAGATATTTACCAGTTATTTATAATTACCTTTAGTATCATCTAAAAGATGAAATCTACTTTATTTACATAAATATACAGTCATCAGTTTTGAAGGCATTTAAAAAATATCTTGTTGAGTTTTGGAATCAAAGAGATACTATTAAACCCAAAAATGGAGTAAAACTTAGTGCCTACTTTTTTGCAGTTATTGTAATTTACTATACTCTAGAAAAAGTTCTTCTTCGCCTAACAACAATACCCTTTAACCTTTATCATAACGATCACCTTTTTATGGCACTTTTTAAAAGATTAATCAGTGTTAATTATATTCCTATAATTTTTATACTAGTAGTAATTTTATTTCACAAAAAGTTACTTATTTCTTGGAGTCATTTTGAAAAAGGGCATACAATAAGAAATCTATTATTTTATATCGCTTGTATTCTAACATGGCTTCATACCACACACGATTTTAATTTTTATTTTGGACAGAATTACACACTAGATAGAATTTTACTTTTACTCTCATTAGGTTTAATTTATTGGAAGCCCGTTGGCACTATTCTATTTCTATTTTTTCTTTTCCCATTAGTAGGACAACTTGAAGTTTTAGAAGGTTTTTCACTTTCCACCACGTTTTTATTAACTCGAATTATCATTTTATTTATTGCTTTTTTGAGTATTCATATAGCCTTCAAAAAATTTAGATTTAATCATTTTATGTTTATGCTCGGTTGCTTTGTAGCTTCAAATTATATAGTTTCTGGAGCTGGTAAAATAATGTTAGGAGAATGGATTTTTAATAACCAAGTAAACTACCTATTACCTGCAACTTATGCTAATGGTTGGCAATCTTATTTAGATATAGAATCTCTCAATTCTCTTACTAGTTTTCTAAATCGTTTTAACTTACCCTCTCGAATATTTTCATTACTTATAGAATGTGGAATGGTCTCACTCTTCTTCAACATTAAATGGGCTAGGATCTTATTTATTGGTTCAATTATTATGCATTTAGGTATTTTCTTTTACTCTGGTATATTCTTTTGGATGTGGATATTGGTGCTCGTTGGTTTGCTTTTTATTTTTTCAAAAAAAATAATTGAACCTTCAACACTATTCAACAAAACATTTTTTCTGATAGCTATTCCCATTATTCTTGCTGGTAAATTTTGGATTAACCCAAGCCCAAAAGTATGGTTTGATTCACCATTAAATTATACTTACAAATTTAAAGCAACATTAGAGAATGGTGAAAAGCATCTGCTACCTCCAGATTTTTTTGCGCCTTATGATGTGCAATTTACATTTAGTAATTTTAAATATTTAAATAAAGAACCGCTTTTAGAAATATTTTGGGGAGCGCATGCCTCAAAAAAGCTTCATAACTATCTTAAAACATTTCATTCTACTAGTGATATTTTCGAATATGAAAAACACCAAGGAAAAGATTATTATGACATAGAAAAAAAAGAATTTCTAAAAACATTTATAAATCAATATATATCTAACTGGAATCAAGTAAAAAAATCCAGAAATACTATTTCTTATCTAAGAGCACCAAGAATATTATGGAATTACCCTCGAAAAAATTTCGACCTTATTGGTAAAACTATCAAAAGCATAGAGGTTATCGAAGTTACTTCATATTATTCTAAACAAAGCGGTTATAAAGAGATTAGAAATAGAACAGTTTTAAATATGTTCATATCAAAAGAAAATTCACTTATTGAAAAAGAGTGATTGATTGATTGTTTAATCTGTTACTTATCAATATCTATAGTTAGTACTTTCTGTTGTCTAATTTTTCTATAGTTCTCACCGTCGAAGAATGTTAGTTTCTGATAGACATTAACTTTAACAATATCGTGCTTACCATTATAAGTATTTGTAGTAGGAAAAACTATACGTTGTGGAGGAGCACCTAAAGCTTTAAACCATTTACTAAGTGTTAGTTCATATTTCTTTTCGTTAATGAACTCATTCATATAACGCTTAAACTCTTTTGTTAATCTTACATTGTAACGAATTTCACCATTCTCCTTCTCAAAAGCAAGAATTTGTTCATCGTCTTTGTAGGTTAATAATTCTTTTACTTCATTACCATCAAAAGATACTCCCCAAATAATATTTAATGTAGGATTCTGATTCAAAAAATGAAACCCATTTGTCCATGCTAGCTCATAATACTTTGGCCAAAAACTATTTATCGGAAGATTAGATGTATTTCCGGCTACATCTTCAACTTCAAAATAATAAGTATAATTCAATGGCGAATCATGCCATACATAAACTGACGGTCTCAACCATTTTGAAGATATAAAAATCAAACAAATAGACAATAAGATATGCCAAATACTAAACGAATTAATTTTAGAAGAAAAGACACCTCTTTTCCATAATATGGCTAGCAATGTAATCTCTAGAGCAATCCATGGCCAAAACAAGATACCTGTCAATACAAACACTAGTGTATGAAATAAAAGAAATCCTAAAAGAAAAAACTTAACAGACCAGTTTTTTCGAACTAAAATAAGAATACATCCAAACTCCATAACCAAACATCCTAACTTAAGAAATAAATTGTATTTAGATAAAAAATGGGTGATCTCAGATAAAGTGTCTTGGCTCAAAAAAATAACCCAACCATCAGCATACATATTGCTTAATAATAGATATATGTGATTATCAGTTAACCATCCCATTCTTATTTTGCCAAATCCAGCAGGAAAATAATTTCCGGCTAAAACCATAAGTAACACAAATACAAATACCCCAATTTTCCATTTTAACTTAGGAAATAATAACCAAACTATCAATTGAGCACTAAACAGTATTAATACTCTCATTGGTAATTCTGCGATGCTCCAATGATTAACCATTAATGGCTCGCCAAAGTGGACTAAAATTGGAAATAAAACATAAAGAATTAAGAAAAAAGGACGCCAAAAAACAAATAATGTTAGAATTAAAACCGTCGTTCTTTCTAACCAAGTGTTCTCTAATAAAAAGTAATTAAACGGATAACTAATATGTGCCCAAGACAAAGCAATAACACAAATACCGACGATGAGCCTTAATTTATTTCCTCCTTCAATTGTTTTCCAATTTACAGATATCAATTCTCGTCGCCATAGCATTAAAATTAGAATTAAAATTACCGGCACTAAAAGCCATAGACTTCCTTCAAAAAACTGAGTAGGCGATACAGACAAAACAACCTCATTAAAATTATTTGGACTTATTTCTGTAAGCGCTTTGTACCATAAATTAAACGCAAAAAATGCTATAAATAAAACACAAATTTGTATTAATGAAGGTATCGCTTCGAGAATCGTATTAGGAATTAATTTCTCTATTCTGTTTATAAAAGTTAATTCTTTTAAACCACTCATAATCCTATTCTGTTTTTAGCAAAATTAATACTCAAAATATTACGTCTACTAAAACCAAATAAATGATTTCATACTACGCAATTTATGTTATGAAAGTTTTTAAATAATTATACAATTAAGCAAAAATTTAATCACATTAATCATTTTATCGACAAAATGACAATAAATAAGAACTAACGAGATACAGTACTAAAAAACTGATTTTTAATCTCAAATTACGAAGAAAAGTAATTTTTAAGCTATTTTATGTAATTATAAATTCAAGGAGATATGACCTTTTAGTTGTTATATCTAATAGAATGACCACTTTATCGAATGTATTACTACAAATGAGGTATATCAACAAATAAACTACTATTTTGAGAAAAAAAGCCCAATAATCTAAAGAATTATGGAGAAGAAAACCCTAATCTTATCAGCTAATGATGTTAATCAAATTTTAGAGACCTATGGTCTTAATAGGTTAATGGATACGCTGATTAAAAGAACAACAGATCATATTAGAAGTTACGACCCAGAAAAAACAGAGATTCCAATTAGATCTGGGTTTAATTATGAAAATAATGATCCTGGTTTAATTGAATGGATGCCAGTTCACAAAAAAGGAGATGAAGTTGTAATTAAAGTTGTAGGTTATCACCCTAGAAATCCACAAAAATATTATTTACCTACAATTCTGTCTTCTATTTCTTCTTATGATACAACAACTGGTCATCTAAAAGGTTTAGCTGATGGTGTACTTCTTACTGCATTACGCACGGGTGCCGCATCAGCAGTAGCGTCACAAGTATTAGCGAAAACACAAAGTTCTACCTTAGGGTTAATCGGTTGTGGTGCGCAAGCTGTTACTCAATTACACGCATTATCTAGAGTATTTGATATTAAAAAAGTAATGCTTTATGATGTGGATGATAAAGCTATGAATACTTTTAGCGATCGTATTACTATGTTAGACCTTAATCTCGAAATTGTATTCTCATCTATCAATGATATTTTAAATACCAGTGATATAGTATGTACAGAAACCTCAATTGATGTTGGTACTGGGCCGCTTTTTTATAATTTAAAAACTAGTGATCATCTTCACATCAATGCCATCGGTTCTGATTTTCCAGGAAAAGTAGAGTTACCTTTAAACTTTTTGAAACAAAGTTTGGTATGCCCAGATTTTTTAGAACAAGCTAAAATAGAAGGTGAATGTCAACAGCTAGAAGATTCTGAGATAGGTCCTGTTTTATCAGATTTGGTAAAGCACAGTGAAGATTATGTTTATGCAAAAAATCAAAGAACTGTCTTTGATTCTACGGGTTGGGCACTCGAAGATCAGATAGTAATGGACCTCTTTTTAGATTTAGCTAAAGAATTTGGTATAGGTCAAGAAATTGCTTTAGAAAATATTTCTGAAGATGCTAAAAACCCTTATAGTTTTATGTTGAAAGCGGTTTCGGTATAACGCTCTAAAACACTTAAAGGATTCTTATCCAATAACTAACACCATCCTAAATGAAAAAGTTACTTCAAAAATCTGTTTTTATACTACTATTCTTATTACCAGCTCTATGCTTAGCTCATTTTCCAAATCAAAGTTATATCTTTTTACGAGTTTACGAAACTAATGGAATCGAAGGTCGATTTGAAATTAATATTAGAGAAATCAATAAGGTATTTAACTTAGACTTAAGAGATAATGTTACTGATGAAGAGATTGCCCCATACGCGGATAAAATCAAAGCTTATGTGCTTCAACATGCGGCATTTTCATCTAAATACGGAAAACACAATATAGCTTTAGGTAAATTAGATTTGTTTCCTTTAGCCCAAGGTGCTATGGTTCAAGTCTTTTTTAAACTTGAAAACATGCAGCAACTCCCAGATTTGTTGAATGTAAAGTATGACCTTGTCTATGAAAAAGATGATACGCATCGTGGTTTTTTAGTTACAGAATATAGTTGGGCAGCTGGCGTTATAAATGAGGAAGCAAACATTTCGTTAAGTTTTTCACCAGACAAAACAGAAGACACTTTAGATCTTACTGATACTTCAAAATGGAAAGGTTTTGTAGCCATGGTAAAACAAGGTATGTGGCATATATGGATTGGTATCGATCATATTCTGTTTTTATTAGCTTTAATATTACCATCTGTCTTACGGCGTATGAGAAAACCAAAAGAAGCAACCGTATCTTCGAATTCTTTTACAATACAATCGTCTACTTGGACTCCTGCCAAAAACTTTAAAGACGCTTTTTTATATGTTATAAAAATTATTACATTTTTTACTATTGCACACACTATAACATTAAGTTTAGCTTCACTTCAAATTGTCAGTTTACCTTCAAGGTTTGTAGAATCTATTATTGCGTTATCAATTGGTTTAGCTGCTTATCATAACATTAGACCAATATTTAAAGGTAAAGACTGGATTATTGCATTTATTTTTGGACTCTTTCATGGCTTTGGATTTGCTAGTGTTTTAGCAGATTTAGGCTTATCATCAGAAAATTTAGGGATTTCCCTCTTTGGATTTAATGTTGGTGTAGAAATAGGTCAGTTACTCATAATTGCAATGATGTTTCCAATTTTATTCCTGCTTAGAAGAAGAAAAATCTACAAGAAAATACTTCTTTATGGTTCTATCTTACTGATTATAATTTCATTATATTGGGCTATAGAGCGCATATTCGATATTAATCTAGGTGTAGAACAACAATTAAGAAAAAGTATCCAAGATATTCTAGTTGCCATAGGATTGTGGTCTTAAATACTCATTTTGAAACTTGTCCCTAATGAAAAATGAAATAGATAAAAAATCGCTTCTTAGCCAGTGGAAAAAACAAAAAGATAAAACTACTCCAACCACACCTAAAATTACAAAGGTACCTGATGGTGAAGCTATCCCGCTGTCTAGAGGGCAAGAACGCCTTTGGTTTCTTCAGCAATTATATCCCGATAATTCGTTTTATAATCATGCGGAATCATTTACAATACTTGGTGATTTAAATGTAGAATACTTATCGAAAAGTTTCGACTTAATTATCGAGCAACATGATGTTCTAAAATCTTATTTCCCTGTAGAAGAAGGAAAAACTACAATTAAAATTAACTCTGATTTTAAGCTAACAATAAATCAGCAAGATTTCAGTGAGTTATCATTACAAGATGCGAAACAGAAAGCAACTAACTTTATTGAAAAGGAAATTGTAACTCCTTTTAATCTAAATACACCTCCACTTATTCGTGTATCTCTTACAAAACTATCTAACTCACATCATATTTTATCGATAAACATTCATCATATTATTATAGACGAATGGTCTATGAAAAATATAAGTAATTTATTATCAAAGTATTACACAACACTTTCTAATAATGAAATAATAGAGACCGCCAAACCACAAATTCAATATCAAGATTTTGCTTATTGGGAACAACATAGAACATTACCATCAAAACAAATTGATTATTGGAAGACGAAATTATCTGGTACAATTCCTGTACTAGAATTACACACTGATTATAGGCGACCTTTACAGCCTACATTCAATGGAGGACATTATACGTCTAATTTGTCTAAAAAAGATTCAGAGGATTTATTAGCATTTGCTAAAATAATGAAAACAACTCCTTTTGTGATTGCGCTTTCGCTTTTCAAAACGTTGCTATATAGATACACTAAACAAAAAGATATTTTAATTGGACTACCGATTACCAATAGAGATCATAAATCCTTGCAAAATTTAATTGGTTTCTTCGTTGATACTGTTGTTTTGCGTACAAAATTTGAAGGTCACAGCACCTTTACACAACTTGTTTCTAAAGTCCGTAAAAATACTTTAGAAGCATTTTCTAACAAAGCAATTCCTTTCGATTATCTTGTTAAGGAGTTGTTACCGAATAGGTCTTTAGCAATGAATCCATTTTTTCAAGTCATGTTTGTTTATAACAATGAAGAACGAGACTCTAATTTTGGTCCAGATATTGAGTTTAAAAAAGAAGAAGATATTCTTTTAAAATCTTCTAAATTCGATTTAACTCTATTTGTAAATGAAAAAGATGGTTTATTGTCTACAACCTTCGAATTTGCAACGGATTTATTTGACACATCCACAATTAAACGTTTTTCAGAGCATTACAATCTTTTAGTGCAGGCTGTGATTTCTAATTCAGATGTTTCAATTTCCGAGTTACCAATGCTTACTAAGCAAGAAAATGATTTATTTACTTCAACTAAAGCAGTAAAAAACAATTCCTTTAGCACCTCCACAGGTATACATCATATTATAGAGGATATAGTAAAAAAGCATCCTTATAATACTGCTGTATCATTTGGTTCAAAATCATTAACCTATGAAGATTTAAATAACAAAGCAATTGCTTTAGCGCATGTTATACTTGCAAATAAAAACGAAGAAGATACTATTATTGGCTTATCAATAGAACGCTCAACAGCAATGATTGTTGGATTATTAGCGATTCTAAAAGCAGGATGCGCATATTTACCGATTGATCCAGACTATCCTGCAGAACGAATTGATTTTATTTTAAAAGATGCAAAAGTAAATTGTATTATTACACAAGATAAGTTAATTCCAATTTTCAATAATTTTAATGCTGATTTGATTTCTATTGATAATCTCAAAAACGTAAATTCTCATAAATTACCTACAGTTTCAAATTCTAATTTAGCTTATGTTATTTATACCTCTGGAAGTACAGGAAATCCTAAAGGAGTTCCTATTACACATAAAAATATTATAAATTCTACTGCTGGTCGTTTAGACTTTTATGATAGCAATCCTACTGCGTTTTTATTAATGTCATCTATTTCTTTTGACAGTTCTAAAGCAGGAATTTTCTGGACACTTTGTACAGGTGGAAATCTAGTAATTTCAGAGATACGATTAGAACAAGATATTGAACAGATTGAAACGGTTATAGAAGAGCAAAAGATAAGTCATACATTGATGTTGCCGTCTTTATACCACTTGATTATTGAGCATTCAGACATACAAAAGCTTAAGACTTTAACTACTGTAATAGTAGCAGGAGAGGTCTGTTCAGTATCCTTAGCTAAAAAGCATTTTTCTTTTTTACCAAGAGTGGATTTATATAATGAATACGGTCCAACTGAGGCAACAGTTTGGTGTATTGCTCACAAGATTTCTGAAGAGGATGTAATACATGGAACTATTCCAATTGGTAATAGCGTTACTCATGCAGATATACAACTTCTAGATTCTGAACTTAGACCAGTTCCTTTTGGTGCTATAGGAGAACTCTTTATTGGAGGCCAAAGCTTGTCTGGTTATTATATAAACAGACCAGATTTAACTAAAGCAACTTATATAAAAAACAATAATGGTAAGTTATTTTATAAAACGGGAGATATAGCTAAATACAATTATAAAGGAACTATTGAATTTTTAGGACGTATAGATCAGCAAGTTAAAATCAGAGGTTATCGTGTAGAGCTTGATGAAATAGAGCATACATTAAATACTAATAAAATGATAAAAAAGGCTGTCGTTGTTATTGAAACCACGGATAAAAACATAAACTTAGATCCTAATGAAATAATAGAAACCTCAAATCTTGCTGAGTTATTGAATATGCATCTAAAAGAGCAAGATATTGATAAATTAATTGGCTCTATAAAAGCATTAGACACCAATGAAAAAGAATACTTATTAAATCAAATCAAATAAGTAAGTGCTATGAAGAGAATAAAAAGAACAGAAGCATTTCAGGTCACTTTAGAAATTAAAGATGATAATTATATTAATCCGCCAAAAGTAGCACAAAGAAACGCTGTAGTTAATAGAGCACTTAAAGAATTTTCTGCTGAATTAAACTCACTACATGAACAAACAAGAAAATTTGTGCCTGGTGAAACTGTTGCAGATGATAATATTGGACTTTCAGAACGAGGGCAAGCACATTTAAGTGCGCAAGAGATTATGGAAGATTGGCAAATTCCTCTTATGGAAGCTATGGCAAAAGCTATTGCAGAAGACGGAGGAGATATCTTGGAGGTTGGTTTTGGTCGTGGTATTTCTGCAGATATGATCCAAAAACATCCTATAAATTCTCATACTATTATAGAATGTAATGACCTTGTAGTAGAACAACATTACAACCCTTGGAAAAATAAATATCCAACAAAAACCATTTATTTAAAGCATTGTCTTTGGCAAGATTGTATTGATAACTTAGGGTTATTTGATGGTATATTTTTTCATACATATCCTCTAAACGAAGATGAATATATGCAATATGTAAATGCAAGTATTACGTTTGCAGAACATTTCTTTCATCATGCAGCAAATCATTTAAAACCTGGAGGACGTTTTACTTATTTCTCTAATGAAATTCAATCTTTAAGTAGAGAGCATCAACATATACTATTAAAACACTTTTCGTCATTTAGTATCCATGTCATTCGTTTAAATATGCCTGTAGATGTAAAAGACACATGGTGGGCAAACTCAATGGTAGTAATAAAGGCTATAAAATGACACAAGAATCTTTAGAACATAGACTAGATGAGTTATCTAAAGCCGATCATCAATTAATTCTTTTAAAATTAAAGGATTTAATTTCTAGTGCTTCATATTCTGACACCACTGAAAAACCAAAACGTTTGGTCGCCTATATTGAAACAGAACAGTCTTTTGAATCTGATAAAATAAACACGTTTCTAAAAAACCGTTTGCCAGAGTACATGGTACCTTCTGCTATACATATAATTCCTAATATGCCGTTGCTTCCTAATGGAAAAGTGGATAGAAAAAACTTAAAACCTGTAAAATTAAAAATTGCTCAAAACGCAAAACCAACTGTAGACTCTAAAATTTCACATTCTGAAGTAGAACAACAACTTATAAAAATATGGGAAGAGGTCTTAAATTTTTCACCTGTACTAACGGAAGATAACTTTTTTGAAATTGGTGGTGATTCAATTTTAAGTATTCAAATTATTGCTAAAGCTAGAAAGTTAGGTGTTCAGCTAACTGCAAACCAATTATTTGAACATCAAACGATTGCAAAACTTTCGCAAACACTATCAACAAAAGAAACTGAGAAAGAAAAAGAAACTTATGAGTTTTTGGTCCCTTTAAGAGAAGAAGGAACTAAAAAACCATTATTCTGCATTCATTCTGGTGGAGGCCATGTCGTATTTTACAATCTACTGGCAAAGTATATGACTTCAGACAGACCTATATATGCTTTAGAACCTTCTGGCCTTTATGGAGAACGAACCATGCACAAAAATGTTGAAAGCATGACCATCGATTATATGAAAGCTATAAGATCAGTGCAATTCGAAGGCCCTTACAATATTTTAGTATACTGTTTTAGTGTTACTGTTGGTAATGAAATGGCAATAGAATTTAATAAACTTGGACATAAAGCTAACATCATTGTAATGGACACTATGGCATCACCATGGACCCTCAATACGCCAATGAGATTAAAAGCTAGAATGAAATCTTTTATTATTCGTTTTGCAAAAAATCCTTTTGCAAGTATTAAACATTTCTTTGAGGACAGACTATGGCATATTAAGCCATTACTTGTTAAATATTTTGGAAATGATGACACAAGAGATTTAGAGAATTTACAAGAAAATTTAAGGCAAATATGTTTGGCTTATGAGTTTAAGGATCACCATAACGACATCTCATTGATATTAACTGAAAAACCGCATCAATCTCTGCAACAAGTTATAATAGATTCTTGGAAAGAAATTACAAAAGGTGATTTTAAACTCTATTACACCGAAGGTAATCATAGAACGCTTTTTATAGAGCCAGACATACAATTTGTATCTAAAAAAATAGAAGAAGCTTTGGTTGAATAAAACATAAATCGAAAGCATGTTTGCATAACATGAAATATTCTGAAACTCATTTTATTCATTTAAAACCTAATACGACACATCTCTGGTCTATTAATTTCGTTGTTGACGGTAATATGTATACCAAGTATCATAATTTGCTATCTGAAGATGAAAAGCTACGTGCCAGCAAGTTTAGATTTTATAAGGATAAAAGGTGTTATGTCGTTACTAAAGGAATTCTTCGATTACTCTCAGGGTTTTACTTAAACAAGGTCCCAAAATCTATTTCATTTGAATATAAAACCTATGGTAAACCTGAATTTAAACATCAAACAGATTTAAACTTTAATGTATCGCACTCAGGTGATATGGCTGTTATTGCATTTGTTTATGACCATGCTATTGGTGTTGATATAGAAAAAATAAAAAACGATTTTGATACGCTTGAGATTGCGAGTAACTTTTTTTCTAAAAAAGAAATATCAGCACTTCAAAAAATTGCTCATGCAAAACAACACATTGCATTCTATCGCTGCTGGACCCGCAAAGAAGCTTTAATTAAAGCAAAAGGAAATGGTTTATCTTTTCCTCTGGATCAATTTTCTATGACTTTAGATTCAGATTTAGAAGCAGAGTTATTAGAAACCAAATGGGATCTTACTGAAAAAAATAATTGGCAACTTTTATCTTTCATTCCAAACCAAGGTTATATAGCTGCTCTTATAGTAGGATCCATTGTGAATAATGTGGATTATTTTAATTGGGACCATAATCTAGTATAAATCTTGTGATAGCATTTTAAAGTGGTTGTAGAGAATGAAAAAATGTATAATTCCTAAAATAAAGGTCTGTAAACCTGAATTTTATTGTTAAAACAATAAAATTCAATAACTTTAAAGCGCTATTAATTCAAATACTTTTATGAGAAAATTACTCCCTTTTATGCTATTAGGCATTTTTGCCTTATCACTTAATGCTCAAGTCAACTCAAAAATTACTGAACTAGAATATCCATTTGCAGCACCAGGAACCGAGGTTTCAAGAGGTGTTTTTGGTAAAGATGATCGTAAAGAAATAAAAGATTCCGAAGGCTTTAAAGACTTTGCTAGAGCAACAGCTGTAATGATTAACAAAGAGAGTGTTTACAATAATGAATTTTATTCGTGGTCACTTAGAGAACGTTTACAAAGACAATTTGGAACTAATAGATTCGACGAAAATGTAAAATTCCTAGATCAGCCGGCATTAGGTTCTTGTACTGGTTTCTTAATTGCAACAGATATTTTGGTTACCGCTGGGCATTGTATCAACTCCATGGAAGACGCCAACAAATTTGTTTGGGTTTTTGATTACACAAGTGATTCCGATTTTATTGATGGGAGACGCTTAAGGTTTAAGGACCAAAACATTTATGAAGTTGAAAGTATAATTACTTCTAAACTAGATGACGATACTGATGATGATTATGCCATATTAAGGCTTAATAGAAAATCAAACATAGCACCTTATCGATTTAGAACAAGTGGCACTGTTTTAGAAGATGGAGCTATCAATACTATTGGAAGTCCAACAGGCTTACCTCTTAAACTAGCAACAAATGCTATAGTTATTGATAATTCACCAAGTAATTGGTTTAAAAGTAATATTGATTCCTTTCCTGGTAATTCTGGCGGTCCAGTATTTGATCAAAACGGATTTATTGAAGGTATTCTTGTAAAAGGTGCTGTTGAATATAGCGGAAGCAGATATACTGGTGATTACAAATACGATTCAAATTGTGATTGTGTAAAAACTGTTCAATGGAACAACGTAAATTATACAGCTGGTTGTCAAGCTCATAAAATTACTGCTGTTCCTCCTTCACCTCTTGTCATGGCTGTATATGAAAATTTAGAATATGCAATAAACAATAATTTAAAAGAGCGATTTAATTCTTGGAATATTTATAGTTGGATTTATAATTATAATTACAGTAACCAAATGGGTCGTCTAGAAAACCTAGCACTTAATAACAATAATCTTTATTTTTTTCAATCTATATTAAGTACTACAGCCGAAACTTTATCTGATGATAATTCGAGAGATTTAATTGATTCAGCTATAGCCGATAATAATTTAAAGGCTCTTAAAATTCTGTTGAATAAAAACCTTTTGGCAGATGCTGGGATTAATTCGAAATACACAGCTTTACAGAGTGCTATAATCAATGGAAAAAACTTAGTAGTAGAAACCTTAATATACTATGGCGCTGACACTAAAATAAGGACGTCTAACGGAGATACATTATTACATATAGCAGCTAGAAATGGAAACCTTAACCTTGTAAAAATACTTCTAAAAAATGGCTTAAATGCTGGCACAAAAAACAATAGTAAAAAACGACCAGAACAGGTCGCTAAAAAAGCTAGACACAAATCTTTGGCAAAGTATTTGAAGAAAGCTAGAAAAGGTAGACTGTAATTTACAGGTTATCATAATTGAAATTTTAAATTAGCTATTAATGTTTCACATCAAAAAATCTATTCAAGAAATACTAAATAAATTTCAGTATATATTAATTGCGTTATGGATTATTTTATTTACACAAAATATGTATGGTCAAAATAATAGTTATATAGAATTACTTGATGAAAATATAGCACTTAGAGATTCATGTTTAACAAATCGAAGCGACTACAGTAAATTAAATTTAGCAAAGATTGAAGCGACAGTTACACTAAATAATTTAAAAATTCAGGTTGAAGCAAATTATAGGAATAAAGAATTTAACACTTTAGAAGGTTTTAATCAATTTGATTTTAAATTTTGGCTACTCTCTAATGATGCTTTTAAAAACCAAGGAGACTTTAAAATTAGACTCACCTACTCTATTAAGAATTTAACTATTGAACAAAATTATATTATATGCATCCGTTATATAAATCCAAATTCAAAAGATAGAGGGAGTGATAATAGTCCAGATTATGTGAAACTAACTGTCTATTTTGGTACAGATAGAAATCATACAAATTCCAAAGATTTAAATGAGGTTTTTGGACCTAAACGATCTAAACTAAGTTATGGTGTTGTGGAAGTAAGTATTCCTCATGATCATAGAATTGGAGAAATAGAGAGTCCATCCATTTGGAAATTTGAATTTTCTGAAGACCCTTCAAAACATGTAATGTTGCAAGAGATTGCGCTTTTAGAAAAGCAGAAATTTTTCAAAAAATTAGCTAAGGATATCCAAAGCTCTAAAAAAAAGAGCACATTCTTATTTGTTCATGGTTATAATACATCATTCAGTGAAGCAGCAAAACGAACAGCACAAATATCGTATGATTTAAAATTTGATGGTAAAGCTGTATTTTATAGCTGGCCATCTCAAGGATCTACATTTAGATATGGCAAGGATGAAGAAAATATAGAATGGTCTCAAATTAATATTAAACGTTTTTTAGAAGATTACCTTTCTAAATCTAAAGCTAAAGAAATTTATTTAGTGGCGCATAGTATGGGTAACAGAGGCTTAACAAATGCCATTGTTGATATTATGGAAGATAAACCAGAATTAAGATCAAAAATCAAGGAGATTATTCTTGCAGCACCAGATATCGATGCTGATGTATTTAAAAATGATATCGCTCCCAAAATGGTCTCTAAAACTAAAAAACCAATTACATTATATGTGTCATCTGACGATTTAGCTTTAAAAGCTTCAAAATTGTTACATGGAAATGCAAGAGCTGGCGATGCAGGTGAAAAAATGGTAATATTAAATGGTATTGAAACTATAGATGCAACGGGTATAGACACAAGTTTTTTAAGTCATTCCTACTTTGCAGATACCAACTCAATTATCTCTGATATATTCGACATTATACAATCCGGGCAGCGCGCATTAAAACGAAAAAGACTATCCGCAATAAAATTAGAAGATTATATATACTGGAAAGTAAAACAGTAATGTAATAAAATCCAAATTAGCTATTATGAAAACAACTTACAATAAAACAATTAAGTTATTAATATTAGGTTTCTTTATCTCTGGAATTTCGATAGCCCAAGAGCGCTATAGAATAACTTACGATTATAAAACCGAAAAAGTCAATTACCTATTGTTAGATAAAAACAGTAATGTCATTGACACTTTAAATAACCCTAAATTAAAAAGAAACAGTTTAGTAGAGCTTAAACTAAGAAACATAAATCCATTTGCTGTGCAAGTGCGAACAGATGTAAAAGAAGAAGATTTAATTTCTTCTGGACAAGGTTTTAATTTCAGCTCATTACTTGGTGGCATCAACTCTTTTACTGGTGATAATATAGATTTAAACACCTCTAATCTACCAGATAGTGGTTTATTTAAATCAGAAGCTGGCACACGAGGAAGTGCATCGGCAACAAGTAATTTTAAAGATTTAAATAATACTATAACTAATGTTTCGGCACTAAAGACCACGCTACTTTCTAATCTTTTAAATCCGAATTTAGACAAAGAAAGTATTCTTAAAAATATAGTTGAAACTGCAGATGCAGAACAAGATGTGAGATTACCGAGCGCCAAAGACAACTTCTATGTGTATATAGCTAAAGTTGAAAAATCAATAAAAGAAAGTCGCTCTGATTTAGAAAGTAATATAAACATAATGTCAAATGCAGTAGAGTTAGAGATTGAAAATGACATTGACCTCTCTCGAGGACAATTAGTCTCAAGAAATATTGCTCTAGGAGACTTACAACGCTTAATGACTAATTTAAATCAGTCAACAAACCAAAGTCTTAAAAGTTTAGAAGAATTAAGATCTTTATATACAGTTTTAGAAGCTTCAAATTTTGAACAAACTTATGATTATGAAATAACCGCAGATAAAGTGAACATTGAATTAAAATTTGTCCAAAGTGATTTTTCTAGCAACATTGAAAATGATGCCTCACCAACAACTCTAAAGACAAGAAATATAAAACTATTTTCAAAAGGCGGTTTTAAAATCAATACAAGTGTTGCCATGACATTAAATAATTTTGGATCAAAATCTAATGATTATTTTATTGATGAAAGCGGAGTTATTGGAGCCGATCAAAATGACTTTTTTGTACCTAACCTTAGTACGATGATTAACTTTTACCCTTTTATGGGAGAGAATTTTAATATCGGAGGGAGTTTTGGTTTATCGATACCTATTTCTGGTAATGATAATGTAAATGGTGTTAATTTTCTATTTGGTCCATCTTTATTCTTTGGTAGTAATAGTCGCTTATCATTATCTGGTGGATTAGCTTATGGTCCTGTACAGAAACTAACCAATGGATTAGAAGCTGGTGACAGCACCTCATTTACAAGTATCGATAATTTTACTAAAAACGTTTACGACTTTGGGTATTATTTTGGTATCTCATTTAGTCTTTTTGATATAAATTAATAATTATGAAAAAACAAATATTCTTTATAATAGCCTTAGTATTTAGCTTAAATGTTATGGCAGATAAATACGGACTCATTATTGCTGTTGGAGATTATCCTGCAAAAACAGGCTGGTCTTCTATAAGCTCTGCTAATGATGTTCCTTTAATAAATAGTACCTTACTAAATCAAGGCTTTAAAGCAGAAAATATCACGATTTTAAAAAATGAGCAAGCCACAAGGCTAGGTATTTTAAAAGCTATTGAAGATTTACAATCTATAATTAAGCCAGGCGATATTGTTGTGATTCACTACTCTGGCCATGGACAACAAATCTTTGATAATAATGGAGATGAAATTGATGATAAAGATGAGTCTATTGTACCTTATGATGCTTTAGTAAGATACACATCTAACTACAAAGGAGAAAACCACATAAGAGATGATGAGTTAGGCAATATTATAGCAAACTTTAGAAACACTCTTGGAAAAAATGGGCAGTTATTAATCTTATTGGACAGCTGTCATTCTGGTTCTGCCACAAGAGGCGGAAAAGCCAGAGGTGGTGAAGCCACATTTGCTCCACCAAATTGGACACCAACTTCAGAAAAAAATACTCCAGGAAGTGGCTTGGTTGAAACTACAAAAGTAAAAGAAGATGCATCCCCTTTTGTGATGCTTTCTGGTGCTTCTGCAGACGAGTTAAATTATGAATACGAGGGTTACGGATCTTTAAGTTTTGCATTTTCTAAAGCTATGAATGAGCTTGGCAGCGATTTTACTTATAGAAAATTATTCTCTGCTATATCTGCAAACATGAATGTGATATCACCTAAGCAAACACCAACCATAGAAGGTGATGCTGATTATAAATTATTTAAAGGTGAATATGTAAAACAACAGCCATATTTTGAAGTTTCAAAAGTAGCGAGACCAGATATTATAAAAATAAACGCTGGTAAATTACAACGCTTATTCGTTGGAACAACGATACATATCTTACCAGCAGGCACATCTAAAGTAGAAGACACAAATATTATCACAAAAGGTACAATCACTCGTGCAACATTTAATGAATCTATTATAAAATTAGACACTCCTCTAAGTTCTGAAAACGAAAAAGAGTTTTGGGTTTTTGTAGACAAACCATCTTACGGTGATTTAGCCTTAAATATTTACTTTGACAAATCCTTAAAATCTAAAGGCATAAAAGAAAACGTAAAAAAATACCTATTAGAGAATAAGTTAGGCGAAATTGTGAAAGATTCTGCTAATGCGGATCTTATTATTGAAGAATTAAAGAAAAGCACCGAACTTTCAATTATAACCAGAAATGGTGGAAACAGTGTTTACTCTCAAACACGAATCGATGGTGGTTATAACCCTAAGTCAGTTACAGAAACAATTTTCAACTATGCACAAGGGAGTTATTTAAAAAAATTGAAACTCGATAATTTAAATTATGAATTCGAATTTAGGCTATTGCCAGCTCAAAAAGATGAATATACTGATGAAGTAACAATGATAGAAGAAACTTCTTTTAACAATGCTTCAGGTAAGTTTCAGGTAAATACGACCTCAGATGCCGTGATTCTTCAAGTTACCAATAAGAGTGATAGACCATTATACTTTAGCATCATTGAGATTAATTCTAAGGGAGAAATTGCACCGTTTATGCCAAACGACAGTTGTACACTAAACAATAACGAGCGCCTTATTGCACCTGGAAAAACCATGACCTTTGATGATTGTATTTACACCTTTGGAGATCCTTACGAAACATTAATTTTAAAAGGGTTTGCAACTACATCGCCTATTAATTTTAGACCAACTGTAAAGTCTCGAGGAGTTGCTGATGGTGCTCGTGGCACTAGTGATCCATTAGAAGGTTTTATAGGGCAAACCTATACACAATCTAGAGGTAGTAGTGGCTCAACAACTACAGGCCCAATTGATGGCTATAGTACTGAGTTTGTTTATGAGATAGTTCGAACAAAGCAATAAGACATGATAAGTCTACTATTTCTTATTTTATTACTAGTAGTTGTTCCAATAATATAATACAAGAAGTCGTTTTATTTAATACTAATAACATTCCGCAATATGGTGTTATTAGAAATGCAAATCATGAAGGTGGGGAGTTTATCTTTTTGAAACGTGATTAATAATACTTAAATTAACATTAATATATAAAATTAGAGGTCATGAGATTGGTAAACATACTTTTATTAGGGTTTTTAGTTCTATTTAATAGTTCTAAAGACAATAAACTAGGAGGAAAGAGAATATCGACAAAGCCCACTGGTGATTTATTCATAATTTCAATAGGTATAAACAAAACTGAGGCTTTTAGCTCTGATTTTAAATTTTGCAGGAAAGATTCTGAAGATTTCATTAAGAAAATAGCTTCTGATATTGAATTAGAAAAAACTACGCTTTCTAGGCTTAAAGAAAATGGAGAAATAGAAAAGCTAAAAAAAATTGCTAAATCTAGAAAAAAATATATACGAAAAGTTTATCCTTATATTCTATTAAATGAAGAAGCAACAGTCGAAAATATAAAAAATGCGTTAAAAAAAGTTATAGCAAAAGCAACAACTAATGACTACTTTATTTTCACATTTAGTGGTGTTTCAATAGAATCAGAATCAGGAAGAACCTATTTATTACCCTATGTTAATTCAAATATGACACCTGTTGGATTTGTTGAAGAACCAAAAACTACTAATAATTTATTTTCATTATTAGAACTAGCTAATTTAATGGATCAAATAGCCTCAAAAGATCAATATGTAATTTCTGAAGCAGGTATGGGAAAAACATTTGGTCAGAACTTAATGTTTCGTTTATTCGAATCAAATCCAGAAATTATAGCAGGTACAGATAGAAATAGAATTATTATAACTACTAATGGCCCTGGTTATGATGGTGGAGATTGTGATAATAGACAAGTTGAGAATGGGAAACTTTTTGATTTCATTATAAACATGCCTAAAAGTCATCAAATTATAACTAATTATAAACGATTTCAATCTAATCTATATAATACTGAGGAAGAATGTAATTCAACACGCATACCTGATTATGTTAAAATTTATAATGAGGCTGATTATAGAGATATGTTATTGAGGTATAATCAAGATTCAAATTCTAGAGGATCAAAGGGTACAAATGCAAAAAAAGATGAAGATTCTAAAAATGAAAAGCCTTCTCAAACTTATGCATTTATAATTGCTTCTAATAACTATAATAATCAACAAAAGAATTGGGCAAACCTTAAAAACCCAATCAATGATGCTGAAAGTTTTTCTAAAGTTCTAGAAGAAAAATATAATACTAAAACTAAAAAAGCTTATAACAAGAATATGGAAGAAATCTTAAAAAGTTTTAATGAATTTAGAAAACAGATTCGAGAAAACGATAAACTCATATTTTTCATTGCAGGTCATGGCTATTATAGTGAGCTTCTTTCCGATGGTTATTTAGTTTTCAAGGATAGTAAATCATTAGATGAAGATTACGCATTAAAAAGTTATTTATCAATGGCCACAATGAATAGATTGTTATATGGTGTAAATGCGAAACAAGTTTTTTCAATATTTGATGTGTGCTATGGTGCCAATTTTGAATTAAATAATGCAGATCTATCTATAGAGAACTATTCTAATACAGAATTTGATAATGGTATTGCAAATTTCATTTCAGAAACTGACAAAAAAGTTTCAAGAATCGTTTTAGCTTCTGGGGAATATGAAGTCCCTGATTATTGGAGTAACTCTTTGAACCACTCCCCTTTTGCTGATAAACTCTTAAAAGCTTTCGAAAACGAAAAAGACTTCATTTCACCTGGGAAAATCTATTCTTATGTGAGAGGTAATACAACCAAACCTATTTTAAAGAAGTTTGGAAAGCATGAACCAACAGGTGATTTTTTACTAAAGGTTTTAAATTAATGTACAGTGAAAAAAAGCATTTTATATATAATTATATGCTTTGTTACCTTACAAAGTTCATTAGCTCAAAATGATAAGGACTTAATTGAACTCCACAAAGAAAATCTTAAAGATCTATATAAGCAAAGAGGTGCTCCAGAAGAATGGGTAACCACTGGTAGAGTAAACGAAGATTATTTAAGCTGGTGCATAGACCATTACAAAAAGAAAACAGCTTTGTTAGTATATTCTTATGACAACGATTCTTTAAGAATAAATTTATTCGATCAAAGCGAAAAGAAACTAGAATCATCAATTGCAGTTTCAAAAGAAACTCTAATCCAACAAATAAATAACAGTAATTTATTTTTCTCCAAAACAAATGGAGGTATTTCTCCGAAAATGAGAGGATCTTCTCCAATTTCAGTACCGAATAAGAAACTAAAAAGTAGTTATGAATATATCAATAAAACACTTTTTCCAGATGAATTTAAGCTAACTTCTTACGAGCACATCATCATAGTGCCAACTTTAAATATTTCAATACTACCTTTTTATGCACTCAAAATTAATGACGACTACATTATTGATTTAATGAGTTATTCTATAGCACCAAGTTTATTTGAGCTGATGGTTTCCAATAAGGTTAATCAGTCCGACTATTCGTCAAAAAAGGTGAGCTACAATTGGAACAATGCTCTCTTTGTAAGTAATCCAAAATTTCCTAATGATAGTATATGGGAATTTCCAAACTTACCAGGTGCGGAGAAAGAAGTAGTACAAATTACTTCAACCTTTAAACCTAATAGTTTTACAATTCTAAATAGAGAGGCAGCTACAAAGAAAAAAGTATTAGAATCTATTTGTGATTATGACCTACTCTACTTTGCTACACATGGAATTTCTAATTCTGAAAACCCAATGGAAAGTAGTTTTTTAGTGTTAGCAGATTCAGAAAACTCTTCCTCTTATTTATCACTCAGCGAGATTATGAATGTGCGTTACGATTGTATGCTAAAGTCTGACCTCGTAGTTTTGAGTGCTTGTCAAACAGGACTTGGAAAGTCGCATGAAGGTGGTATTATTGGTCTTGCGCGTTCATTTCAAATTGCAGGTGCAAACCACGTGTTAATGAGTTTATGGAATATTAGTGATAATGAAACAGCAACGTTAATGAAATTCTTCTTTAATGAATTAAAAATAGTTAACGAATTGATGCCTCATGAAGCGCTTAGAAATGCTATTTTAAAATATAAAAATGAAGTAAATGATGATCCAAAATATTGGGCGGCATTCTCAATTTTTGGTGTTCCATATTAAAATAAAATGCTATGAGACAGCTTTACTTCTTAATATTTCTTTTATTCACTAGTATAAGTTCTGCCCAATCCAAAGAGGTACTTCAGCAACAATTTGACCAACAAATAGCAGAAACAACGCAATTAGCTAAAAATGGTCAACTACAAGAAGCTATTAAAAAATGAGAACTCGCAAAGACCTTTGCTTTTGAGAATTTTAAGGATTCCAACAGAAATCAGCAAAACATTTTAAATAAGCTTAATTTTTATTATAGATTTTTAAATGACTATAAAAACGAATTGGGAACGAATATTGAGCTTTCAAAAATTAGAAATGCGGATTTAAAAAAAGAACAAGAAACCTATACCAATTCCTTTAAGGAACTCTCCGAATATTATCTCAGTTTTGAAAATCCCAGAGCAATTATTCCAATGTTCAAAAGTGTTAATAAAAACCTCTTAAGCGATACTGAACAGGCCTTTCAATACCGTTTTGAAAACGAACGTGCTACATTTCTTCAGAATAACATTCTGCCGTTTATAAATTTATTTCAATCATTTGCTTACAAGACCAATTATAGATATAAAAGCTTTAACCATATAATTACTAATAATGCCTTAGTGGCAAAAGGTGTCTTATTAAATTCTTCAAAGGATATTTTAAAAAATCTTGAAAGCTTAAATGATGACGTCATAAATAAAAAAATAATAGAGTACAGAGACGTAAAAGATTTTACAACTTTTCAGCTAAGTCTTAATGAAAAAGACCGAAGCGAACAGCTAGTAACAATGCAAGGTCGCTTAATAGGTTTAGAGTCTGAGCTGGTATTATATCACAAAAGACATTTTCTTGAAGACTTCACCTTAAAACGCGAATGGAGACGCACTCAACTTAAAGAAAATGAAGTTGCCATTGAGTTTGTACGGTTTAATTATTTTAATAAGAAGTGGACGGATAGTACCTTTTATGTCGCTCATATCATAAAAAAGAACCCTAACTCTTCGCTTGAAGTCATCCCGTTATTTGAAGAAGAGGAACTTCAAAATATTATAAAAGGTACTTCATCAAATAAAATGAATGATTCGAGAGGTTCAAAGGCACGCAGAATCAACAAAATAACTACAGAAGGCTTATATAATCTCATCATTAAACCTCTGGAAGAAAATCTCAATGGAGTTAAGACAATTTATTTATCACCAGATGGTATATTACACCAAATTGCTTTTGCAGCTTTAGCAAATTCTGAAGGTAAATTACTAACAGAACGTTTTAATCTTGTTCAGGTTAATAGCTCTACCTCCATTAAAAGAGTTACTAAAGAACCAAGAACTAAAACTGCACTTTTTATTGGTGGTATCGATTACAGCTATAATGCAGATGGAAAGCCAATAGCGAAACAATCTGCATTACCAGAACTCAGAGTTAGAAATAGTAACAGAGGAGAAAATGAAAATTGGCCATATGTGAAAGGTACCAAAGACGAAATAGAAAATTTGACCACCCTTTTTAATTCAAAAGGAAAAACATCAAATTATTTAACGAATAAGACTGCTAATGAAAAGGCTATAAAAAACTTAAGTGGAGATAGTCCAAATATTCTACATATAGCTACGCATGGTTTCTTCTATGAAAATTCTTCTGATAGCAATAAAGTTAAATCCAATGAATATAAAAGCTCTACCAATCCTCTAGTCCGCTCCGGATTGTTATTTGCAGGTGCTAACTATGCCTGGCAAAATGGTAATAATCCTTATGAAAAAGAAGATGGCATACTTACTGCATTAGAAATATCAAACCTAGACTTGTCAAATACAGATTTAGTAGTACTCAGTGCTTGCGAAACAGGTCTGGGAGATATAAAAGGTAATGAAGGCGTATATGGTTTACAACGAGCTTTTAAAATGGCTGGTGCAAATATGATACTAATGAGTCTTTGGGAAGTACCAGATATTGAAACAGCTGAATTTATGACGAGTTTTTATGAGTTATGGCTAGAGAATAATGCGATTCGGCAAGAATTTATTGAAACACAGAGAAAAATGCATAAATTATATCCAAACAACCCAGATAAATGGGCTGCTTTTGTATTGTATGAATAAAAAATATGAAACACAACTTAACTATTCTCTTATTGCTTTCCCTTTTTATTGGGACAAGTCAAAACACAGATGATTACAACAAATGGTCTCAAAATTTTCAAAATGGCTCATCGTATTATAGCCTGGAATCTTTTAGTCAGGCAGAAGATGAGTTTGAAAAAGCATATAATCTAGCCAAAAAATTATTTGAAACAAACTCTGAGGAATTTATCAATACAGCTTATTCTTATGCTATTGTACTTGTTCAAGCTGAAAAGAATAATGACGCAAGAGAACCCATGGAAAAAGCTATAATTGGCATTAAGAGTCTATATGGAGAAAAAAGTGAACCCTATGGAACCGCCCTAACAATTTTAGCTAATATATATGTAAGTATAAAATCATATAAGTTAGCGAAAGATATATACCTGGAGTCTAATGAAATTATAAAAACTGCATATGGTGAAAATCATTATTTGTATGGAATCGCTTTAACCAATCTTGCAGGATTTTATAGAGAGATTGAAGATTACAAAAATGCTTTAAATAAACTAAACAAAGGACTTGTAATATTAAAAGACAATCCTGATTTCGATCAACAGTACTATAACAACTTAAGATACAACAATCTTCCCGGAATTTATCAAGGTCTGGGCAGGTTAGAAGATGCACTCATAATAGAAAAAGAAAGTCTGAACTTCATAAAATTAAATTATGGAAAAAACACCTCTAATTATGCAAATATTCTCACTAGTATTGGAGGTTTGCACATTAATTTAGGTAATTTTAATAAGGCCGAAAAAGTGTTAGAAGAAGCCGCCTCAATTTTTGAGTATTTAGATAATTATGAAGATGAAGAAGCATTAGGTAATGTATATTTATTTCTAGTCGCTTGTTACTCTCAAACGTCAGATTTTAAAAAAGCATTCCTCTATGCTAGTGAAGGCATACGATTAACCAAATTAGAATCTTCTAACCCTCCTTCAAATGCATTAAATTATTACGAAATTTTAGGAAGTTTAGCTTGGAATCTTGGAACTTATGATATAGCCCGAGACTATATTCTAAAAGTAATTGATGGAACCATTGCATCTATAGGCCAAAATGCACCCCAATTACCTGTTTTAAAGTCTCAACTAGGAATATGCTATATGTACTTGAATGAAAGTGATAAAGCAGAGCAATTAATTATAGAAGCCTTTGAAACAGTAAAAAAATCGAATTATTCTATAAAAGATAAAGAGTATCGTGAATGTTTAGATAACCTAAGTACTATTTTAATAGATCAAAAAAAATACAGGGAAGCTATTAAGAACTTATCTACAACTCTAAAACGAGAAGATAAATCGCATCCTGCATATTGGCTAAAACTATCCGATTTAGCAAATGTGTATTTGTTGAATAATCAATGTAACAAAGCATTAAAATTATTTGAAGAAGCTTTAAGTGGTATTAAACAATTTTATGGTAAAAATGACTCAAACTATATTAATGCATTGAATAAATATATTTCTGCAAAGGCTTGCCAAAAAAAATATGGAGCAATACTAAATGATATTAATGAAGCAGATCAATTAACTAAAAATCAAATTCAAAATAGATTCAGTTTTAGCAATGAAGGTTTAAAACGAATTTTTTTAACCCAATTAGAACATTCATTTGATATTTATGAATCAGTAAATGTAGATTATCAAAACACTGAACTAACAATCCTAAATTTAGAAAACCAGTATTTATTAAAAGGGCTTCTATTAAATCAATCAAAAATCATTACAAGTAAATTAAAAGAATTAAATGATGAAGCTATAAACTCAAAGGTTGATACATATATTAATAATAAGCAATTACTAAATAGATTGGAGGATAAAAAAGAATTTCCCAATGATAAAGACTTAGATGAATTGAAATCCGATATAAGTGCTGCAGAGATAGAATTAGTTCAACTTTATAACGATAGTTTCAAAAAACCTATAAAATTTAATAAAAGTTGGAAAAAAGTTCAAAACAAATTAAAAGGTAACGAAGTTGCTATAGAATTTTCGAGATTCAATTATATCAATAATGCTGAATCAGATAGTATATATTATTTAGCATATATCGTAATGAAAAACTATAATAATCCAATTGTTATTCAACTTTTTGAAGAAAAACAATTAGGTAAAATATTAAAATCTTCAAAGTATCCGAACCAATTATATTTATCAAGAGGGTCTAAAGCTTCAATTGTTGGTAACAAAATAGATTCTAAAGCCCTTTATAACTTAATCTGGAAACCTATAGAGCAATATTTAAAAGGCATTAATACAATTTATTTTTCTCCAGCCGGACTTCTACATAATATTTCTTTTGCATCTATAAAGAGTGAAGGCCATTTTCTTATTAGAGGTTATAACTTAAATCAATTGAGTAGTACCTACGAAATAGTTGATGATTTCGAACAACCCTCGTTTGACAACATTTTAATTATGGGAGGAATTGAATATGACTACCAAGAGAGTCTAAGTGACCAAAAAGAGAACTATAAATACCCTAAAGATTTTATAGGCTTAGAAACTAAACGAAGTGAAGAAAACAAATGGAACTATTTACCAGGAACATTAAAGGAAATTAACAATCTTAATGAGTTATTATCCAATTATAATAAAACCATAACTATTTTAAAAGGTTATGATGCCAAGGAATCTATATTTAAACAATTAGGTGCCAGTAGTCCTAATATATTACATATAGCAACGCATGGTTTTTTCTATGAAAATGAACATAAAGATATTATTAATATTTCTGGCAAAAACAGTAAATTTAAAGTTGCTGACAATCCTTTAAAACGTTCAGGTATACTATTGAGTGGTGCTAATTATGCATGGCTTAACGGCAATAATCCTAATGAAATAGATAACGGTATTCTAACTGCTGAAGAAATTTCAAACTTAGATTTGTCTAATACGGATATGGTTGTTTTATCTGCATGTGAAACTGGACTTGGAGATATTGATGGTAGCGAAGGAGTCTATGGTTTACAACGTGCTTTTAAAATGGCTGGAGTAGACATAATAGTGATGAGTCTTTGGGAAGTACCAGATAAAGAAACAGCTGAATTTATGTACTCTTTTTACTCCAATTGGCTTGAAGGTATGAAAGTTCGAGAAGCCTTTATTACAACACAGAGAACCTTATCGAATAAATACGTTGATAACCCAGAAAAATGGGCTGCTTTTGTATTGTTTGAATAAACTTAAAAAAGTAAAACCTAGAAAATTCGTAATTTGCTAATATCTATTTTAGATATTTAGCATAATACCAAATCATATTATGAAACAATTACTACTATCACTATGCATTTTGTTTTCGTGTATTTCGTATGCCCAGAACGGAGCTCGAGGCTCTAAAGCAAAGGCAACTGAGACAAATAATGATGGTACAAAACGAGCACTGATAATAGGTGTTTCAGATTATAACGAGAAAGAACTTCAATTAAATTACGCAGATAATGATGCGATTCTTTTTAACAATTACCTGAGCAAAGTAGAAGGTCTAACAGATGAAAACATCTCTTTATTAATAAACCAAGATGCAGTGTCTCTTAATATCCTCAAGGAGTTTAAATCATTACTTAAAAAGACATCATCTGGCGATATTATATACATCTATTTTGCTGGGCATGGTGACGTTATTGATGATTTTGGTGAAAAAGAAGGATTTCTTTTAGCATCAGATGCAAATGCTAATCAAGAGTATTATTCCGGAGGTACAATTCCTTTTTCTCTACTAGAAAAAATCTTAAACAGTTTTATATCCAAGGAATCTAAAGTCATTCTTATTTTAGATGCTTGTCAATCTGGTTTCCCATTTAAAGGAACTTCACAGAAAAACATGGGCACCATACAAGCTATGTTTCAAAATTCAACTCGATTTTTGAGTTGTGGTTCAGAAGAGCTTTCCTATGAAAGTAGTGACTTAAAGCATGGCTATTTTACATACTATTTGGTTAAAGGTCTTACAGGAAAAGCGGATAAAGATGCTAACGCTACTTTAACATACAATGAAGTTGATGATTATTTATATGAAAATGTTACTGATATTGTATTAAAAGAGCATAAAGGGAAACAATCACCTGTAATGCACACCGAAAACAAAAGAGCTATTTTAAAAGCCATAACTGCAGCATCTAACACCATCGTTTTTGAAGATATTAATGTAAATATTGAAAGTGACAAACGTATTGCAGCTAGAGGTATAAGTGATACTGATTTAAAGGATAAAACTGGCGGTTCTGAGATTCAGAAATTTAATGAAGCTATAAATAGAAAATCATATTACGGGAAATCTTCTAGTGCTTATGAAATTTATAAATCTATAAGTAACAACCCAACTATTGATGTAAGATTAAAGGAAAAAATGAACAGTACTTTATTAAAGATTCTATCTAATAGTGCACAAAAACTCATAAATGCTTATATCGATGGGAATAAGATATTACCTCCAAGTAGGGCATTTAAAATTCAGGCAAAACATTTAGAGATTTGTTTAGAATTGATGGGTGAAGATGGCTTTCTTAAAGACAGAGTTGAGGCAAGCAAATTATTGTTAGAGTCTTATGTAATTATTAGAAACAGAAACTACGCACGATACAAAGCGGCTAAGTTAATGCTTAAAAACGCATTACAATTAGAACCTAGGGCTGCTTATATTCATAATGCTTTGGGTGAAGTTTACAACAATGAAGAGCAATACGATAGTGCGCATTATCATTATAATAAGGCTAAAAAATTGATTTATTCTTGGTCTAAACCCGTGACAAATATTGGTGACAATTTAATGGACCAGTATAAGTATGACGATGCAAAAACATACCTAAACACTACGCTTGGTACTAAAGGCGCAAATGCCAACCTTAAATTAGGAGAAATAAGTGAAAAAGAAGGTAAATACAGCGAAGCAGAATCTTTTTACATGGCAGTTTTAAAAACTGAGCCTAAAAATGTGAAAGCGCTTCAAAAGATGAGCAATCTTCAAAAATTAAAAGGAAACAGCAAATCTTCTATAGATTGGTATAAAAAGGCAGTAAAAACAGATTCTATAAATTCAGTATTTGGATATGGATTAATTAACTATATAGAAGACAACAAAATTGATGATGCCAAAGCTGAAAAACTTTTACTAAATGCCATTGATTATGCGCCAGAGTCTTCAATTGTATATTCAGAATATGCTGATTTCCTTAGGCTAAAAAAATCAAAATTATCCCGTTTACGTTTAGCAGATTCATTGTATGGAAAAGCCATACAAAATGACCCTTTTAATACATGGGCTTATGCTGGTCGTGGTAGCTTACAAAACAAAATGAGGAAACCTTTAAAAGCAAAACAATCTTTTGAATCTGGTATTGCAAAAAATCGTAATAAACCAGAACCTTATTTTTATTACGCCAACTATAATAATCAATTAAATAAGATTAGTGAAGCTGAAGTATTATACTTAAAGGCTATTGAAAAGAACAACTATTTCATTCCTGCATATGATAAATTAGTTAGCCTTTATAATAATCAAAATCTTCAAGAAAAATCTATTAATTTACTTCATACGGCAATAGCTAATCATCCTAACACCCCAGATTTTAATCATTTGTTAGGTCAAACCTATTTTTCAAAAAAGAATTTCACTGAAGCCATTAAAGCGTACAAATCTGCTACAAAAATTGATGCTTCGTTTGTGAAAAGTTCGAAAAATCTTGGTTATAGTCAGATAGAAACTGATGATATTAATTCTGCGGAACAAAATTTAAAAACTGCTTCAGACAGTGATGCCTTTGGAGATCGACAAAAAGAAATCTCAGCTTATATACGTACAATGGCTAAAGATAAATTAAAATTCGGCAAGTCGTCTGATGCTAAAGCTTTATACAAATTGGCTTTTGAAATTTCAAATTCTGCTGAGAATGCTCACATTTATTCAGAATTCTTGTATTTACAATCTCAACCTATAAAAGCATTAGAAATAGCTTTACCATCTTTAAGTAAACTCAATTCCAAATCACATAACATACAGCTTTTAGAAGTTATGGTAAAAGCAGCAATTGATGCTAATGCATTAGAAAATGCTAATTATTACTATACTAATTTGATTAAACTAGATAAAAATCCAGATATGCTTTTAGCATCAGTCTATGCAAGGTTTATTGGAGATATTACTAGTAGTGAAAATTACAGAAGACGTGTTGATCAGAATCTTTTACGTTCTAATAAACTTAAAACTTTTTATAGCACAGAGACTATAAATAAATATATCCTTAACAACTAATTACCACATTTTAAGTTGAGACTTGGCATTTAATTCTCTTAAATCAGGAGTCTGCTTTCCATTAGTTAAAAGCATAACTCGCTTTAATAATTCTGAAATCGTGTCATCTGTTAATTGTAAAGATTTCTTTAAATCTTTTTCGTTCAGTAAAAAGCCCGAAGAGCTTAATCTCCCTTTTAATGTTTTTATATAAGCACTTGTAAATGCCCCATTTCCTAAGGTCTTATTTTCATAAGCGACATCCTCTCCAGAGGAAGCAGAAATAACGGTGATACCACTTTTAGATAAAAAATCTTCAAACAAATCTGATATAACATCAGATACTTTAAACTCTGACTTAGAATTAACACGTCTAGATTTTGAACCACGTTGATTTGGTTTATTTATATTCTGTTCTGAAATTACTGTTTTAGTATCGATATCTAAAGTATTACCTGAATGACAAGAATCCATTAATAGCATAATATTATTGGAATTAGCTTTTTTTAGATTCTCAATAATTGTATTAAATGAAACCCCTTTTTGCTTCACATCATTAAATACCATATCGTGTGGAGCAAAATAATAATTGAGATCTTCATCTAAAACTCCATGACCTGCTAAGAAAACAATAACTTGATCATTAGGCTTTACGTTCTTAAAAAACCCATTGAGCTCCTTTTTTATATTCTCTGAGGTAGCTTCTGCATTCGTTAAATACTTTATTCTCGTTTTTTTAAATGATGCTGGCTTATTATATGCTAAAAGACTATCTCTTTTAAAGTAATCTTCTTTTACTAATGGATCAGAAGATCTAATCCAGAATAGGTCGTTGTTATATCCTGAAAACCCTTTTACATTAATATCAAAACTATCACTTCTAACTAATTTTCCATCTAAATTATAAGTTAAGATTTCGCGTTCAGAACTGTTTAATGAAGTTCTATATATTGATAATTGTGAAGCATCGTTAGAGATATAAACCATATCATATTTATCAAAATTACTTAGATTCAATTTTAAAGGTACTACAGGAGATGTATTTAAATCTACATAAAATAAATCGCTATCAAAGCTACTATATAGCATATGCCTACCGTTTGCGGATAAGGCTTTTAAGCTAGGTAAATAAATATTTGCAGAGTCTTTCTGTCTTTTTCCACTTTCATTAAGAGACTCAAAATTATCGAGGCTAAATTTTATTTTTCCGTCAATTTCTTTTTTATCTGTTTCACCAAAAACAATTTCAACATAATTATCTAAACCTTCTGTTTTATAAGAAAAATAAGCCCATTTATTATCTATTACTGGTTTTAATGCACTTCTTGAAATTGAGGCATAATCATCAAAAGGTAAATTGATTACTGAGAATTTTTTGCTGGAAAATTTATATTGATAAAAAACATCATCATCAGAAATGATATAAAACCCTGTACCATCTGGGTGAATAGAAATAGCGTTATTATAACTTAAAGTTTCCATTATAAAACCCTTAGGCATTGTTATTGGTTCTATCGTACCTGTTTTATAATTCCATAGATTATACTTTCCATAATCGTGTTCTAACCAAAGTGTACGTTCTTCGTTTAATGCATATAAATCACCTGTTATTGTATACAGTCCTCCATATCTTTTTAATTCATTAACAACTTCACCAGAATTAGCCTCTAAACTATATCTACTACCAAAGAATTTTTTATTGTACGCATACTCATCATCTTTGCTTAGACTTCCATAAATTCGAGAAATATCTAAGGCATCTTTATCTGCAAATGTGAGATTATAATCTGTTTGCAGATAGTCAGACACACCTACAGATAATAAAAATAAATCACCTTTTTCACTGCTTAAAGTGCTTTCATTATCTATATTAACCTCTGTATTATCAAATTGATTTTTTTGTTTTAATGCGAGAGCTTTTTTTAACGTAGATATATACTCCTTGTTTGGCATACCAAAAGATTTAAGTACTTCTTCTGGTTTAAAAAAACGCTCTTCAAAATCTTTTACAGGAGAACTCTTTCCATTTAATGACGCAAGAACAAATTCATCTGGATTAACATTACTGAAATAATTATTATTACTATCCACAAATACATGACTAGATTTGTCTGGATGTAACATTTCTGCAAGTAGTTTTAAGCCTTTAGTTTGATAAATTTTAATTTTACCATTATTAAAACTCGCCATCAATTTTGAACCATCTGAATTTAGAGATACCCTTGTTGGAAACTCTGAAGATGGAAATTTATACAGCTTATCACCTATTGTTAAACCTAGATACTCTATACTCAATACCGTAATATTTTCAACTGAATCAAAATCTAATACATTTAGACATTCTGTCTTCTGACTTGTCACCTTATGGTTTGAATCCATAGAGAAACCAATTGAATTTGTATTACACTTTTCTTTATCAATTTTCCAAAAGGCATTAGAAACTAAGAACTCATTAGATTGATCTGAAAATATCTTATACTTTCCATCAATAAGCGTTTCGGAATGTAAAATTTTCATGGTCTCAACCAATCGAATAGATACCTCATTTAAATTTGAAATTAAAAGGACATATTGACCATCTTCAGAAAATTTCCCAAATTTATACAAGCCCTCTATATTAATAATATCATCATTTTTTAAAAGAGCAAACTCTTGAGGTTCTGTATGACCACCATTGTAATAAGGTCTTTGACTTAAAAGTAAGGTCCGCTTAACTGAATTATAATCTACAACATTACGTTTATTTGTTTCTAAATTACTTATAAGTTGTACTTTATCTTTCATTAAGTCATAAGCATAAAAACCATAATCAGCTTCAAACTCTGATCTATTTTTTGAGCCATAAAATGGATGTATACTCGTATATTTATTAAAATCAAATTCTTTGTTAGAAAAATCTTTTATACCAAATTTAGTCTCCATTAAATTATTATAATCTAGCTTACCAAAACGATTATAAAATGTTCCAGATTCGTAATACTTTAATTGATATTCTTGTTGTCCAATACCGAAATTCCCAGTACTTATTTCGCTTCCTATAACAATCCAACTATCATTCGGTAAAAATGATCCATGATAATAAGGCTTGACCTCCTTTGGTATTGTTTTTACAATTTTTTCAGTTTCATTATCAAAAACTTTAAACCTTATATAACTCGAAAAATTTGGGTTAAAAGACTCAAAAAAGAGATGTTCATTTTTATCCTCTAAATAAACTGATGTAGTGACTCCATCATTAGCATTAGGTCTTTGGTCTTTATAAATATTTCCATTTTTTTTGATGATAAGTGGTTTAGTGCTAAAACCATACTTTTCTGTAATGACGAGTTGTAGTATTTCATTTTTATGCGATATATCAACATTTATTGACGCATTAAAATCAATTGCAACTTTATGCACTGGCTTAGTAAAGTCTTTTACTTTAGATAAGTTATAAATCTCAATTATTTTAGCTTCTTTGTTTTTTGATAATACATATAAGTCATCAGCATGGTAAAAGAGTTTAATAATTTCTAGAGATTCAGGAATGTCTATATTTAATTTTTTCTTGTAATCATTCTTATACAAAAACAAAATATTAAGCTGGGTTAAACCTCTTTTTTGAACCATTACAATTTCACCCGAAACCAGATTATAAGCAGCTTTATCAATACTATTAGAAGCATAAAATCGCGTTATTTTCTCAAAATTCTTATCATAAACATCTATGATATTTAAGCTCTTGTCAGCATTTGTATCTCTAATCAAAATAGCATCATCTTGACTTCCAACAAATTCAATGTTAGCTGCATTTTGCATCAATACTTTTTGGTCGAAAACACTGATACTAAATATTGAATCAGTTTTACCATCGCTAAAATTAAATTTTTGATTAATGGTTAAAACCCTATCGTCATTGGTTAATCGCATACTCTTTACAGGTATACCAGATGCTGGTCTCAATGTCTTTACTACCCGTTTTGATTCTGTACTGTAAGCTAAAATTTTACCAGACTCATCGGCTGTAAAGAAATATGGATATTTTTTTGAAGCGACAGTAGTTGTAATACTTGCAGAATGATAATCTCGTAATGTAATTTTCACTTCATCTTGTTGCCCGAAACTAAACGTATAGACACAACATAATACTAAGCAAAGTAAAATATTTTTCAAGCTTGAATTATTTACAAATTCCATAAGTTTCACAAAGTGAATTTTCAATTTCAGATTCATTAAAGCCCAAAGTCTTTAAATCATTAATTAAGTCTTTATAACTCGTTTTTATTGACTCATACTCTACTCTATCAATTAATGTGAATGAATAAAACGGAATATTCTTAAGATTAGGAAACTCAGATATAGAAACTGACCATTGAAAACTAACTCCTTGGGAAAAAATAGAATGATCTTTATATAATGATAACTCACTTCCGTTTGTAGCAAACTTAAAAATCTCCTCAGTTTCTATATTTTTGATAAAAAGATAGTATTGAGGCGTGTCTTTATCTGTAGTCCATTTAAAGGTTAATTTAGAACTTGCTAGCATAGTACTATCAATTGGAGATTGCATTAATAAATCACCTCTAAATACTCCCCCTATAATAGTCTTACCTGAATTTTTTTTAAGTAATTCGTCCCAAATAAGCTTAAAGTATTTAGACGTTAAACCCTTAGCATTTTTTAGAACATTATGTTCTAAAATCTTATTATAGTTATACTCTCCAGATTTACTGATTTGAAAGGCCTCCCCTTTAGAATTAATTGCAGTTATTTTAGTAGACTCATTAACTAACAATGAAGATTTTTCGTTTATATAAGTGCCTTTTGTCAAGGGCTTAAGCGTATTTGCAATTTTACCGTACGCACTTCCTTTAAGTTTAAAGACACAAAGACTATCTTGAGCACTTAATGCGATAGTAAAACTAAATAACAGTATTATAACAAATGACTTTCCCATTTAAATTTCTTATTAAGATATCTAACTAAGTACTCATAATAGTCTATCATTTCAATTCCTAATAAACATAATAGAATTATAGGTACAACACTTATATAAACGTTAACCTGTAACAATAATAAGGCCAAATATAAAAACACAACAGAAAGCACAAGCTGTACTATTTTTTCTGTAATATCAAAAATAAAACTACTTCGCTTGTATAGTTTCATAGCAAAAAATATGGTAAAAAAACAAAGTATGAAAGCTATTAAATAGGTAGAAAATACAGTAACTCTATATATTAAATTTTGCTTAGAGAGCATATTCAAAATATTTGCATGCACTACAACACCATATGTATCTGGTACTGCTCTACCAACCCATTCTTCATTAAGCGGTGTAAAGTGTCTATCCTCAATATCAAATTCTTCTTTACCGTCACCAAAATATCCTAATATGACTACAGCATCTTTTAATGCAGGAATCTTATCAGAACTAGAAATTTTATCAATATCAAAATTTAGAAATACATCTTGATTACCAATGTAGTTTATTGGTATGGGCTTTTTCAATTCTTTTGACGCGTATTCTTTATCTATATAGCCAGCATTTAAGGCCAATTGAACCGCAAAGGCATATTCTTTATTGTCTTTCCCTTTAACACCTATGAAATCTCTTATAACTGTGTTTTGACCTTTTAAATTTAAGTTGATATAGCCTTTCTTTTCATCTTTTACTTTGAAGTAATTATGATTATAAACAATAGAATCATTTTCGTGATAGTAGGCAGTAACTATATTTTTATTTTCTACTAATAAATGTTTTAAAATCGAATCTGTAAATTCTAATTTACGGTCTTTAAAAATAATATCTACGCCAATAACTTTAGGCTTTTGCTTTTGTATTTCTGTTATAGTCCGTGAGAGTTGAAAACGATCTGCATGCTTAATATTAACAAGAATGATTTTATCATTTAATTGTTCTTTATCTAAACGCTTAGAATAAAATATATCTGTAAATTTAAAATCCTTGAATGCCTTTTCAAATGGGTCTATTATGGAAAGATTAACAAATACAAAATAGAGTAATCCTGCAACAATAAAAGTCATAACAGTGCATAAAAATGCATCTCTATATAACAGCTTATTTGTTGACCACTTCATATAAATTAATTTGTGATTTTCTCAATGACAGACGCTCCATCTGTGATAATAGCATCTTTATTATCACTTAGCATACTTGGTAGTTTATTAATGTATTTACTTTTATTACCTTCATACTCTTCTAACCTAACATTCACTTTAACAACACCATAATTACTATTGTCATCAACTAATGTTGTTGTTGGTATATCATAATACCATGGTGACAAGATTGGTTTATGTATTAAATTATCTGCACCATATTTTAAATCTTTGAAATCATATTCTTGTTCTATGAGTGTTGCACTAATTGGTGTACCATCATCACCTCGCCACTGTCCTTCTATAGCTACTGATACTCTAGCATTTAAATCTTCATCGGTATAAACTTTAGTTTTAGAAAAGAAAACTCGTAGTTCATTAAAGCTTAATCTTGTAATCCCAGGATTCTCAGGATCACTTATAAGCTCAATAACTGCATAAAAATTCAGCATATCATCTTCTTCAATTCTTATCACATCATTAACGCTTAAAGCACCTGTATTGCCTCTAGTTTTAGGTAGCGCATTAAATTCATCCTTTACAATTGTTTTGATTTTATCTTTCTCACCAGTATCATTTGGCTTTGAATATTTCTTAATATGGATTTCTTTATAAGTTTTTTCTACATCACCCAAATCTGTATTATAATAATTATTAATGGAGAGCGATTGAGAATAGGTATTTGATAAGGATTTAGACGTCTTTTCTGCTAAATAAGAAGCACCAAAAAATATACCTTCTAAGGCAGCTTCTATTAATCCGCCACGTGTCTGTGGCTTTTTTAACTCTACTACAAATTCTTCGTTAGATTGAATATTAGACCTTTGATGCACTTTACAAGAGCATAATAGCATTATTAATACCAGTGAAAATATTTTTTTCATATTATATAATTATAGGTTCCCTAAGTTATTAATTAATCTTTAACTAATTAATAATTTTAAATTCTTTAAGTTCTATTAAACAAAAACACTGCCAAATGGTTCGTTTAGAACCTAAATTAAAAATCAAGATAGCTATAAAACAAAGAAAAGTCTACATTAAAAATGTAGACTTTTCTTTTATTAGTGACCTCGACAGGATTCAAACCTGTAACCTCTTGAGCCGTAATCAAGTGCGCTATTCAGTTGCGCCACGAGGCCTTTTAAAGTGGGTGCAAATATAATACAATTATTAAAAAACAACCAAACTATTTATTTCAAAATTGTAATTGTATTTTTGAAGTATGATTTCTAAAGAATTACTTCAACCATTTGAATACTTATTTGATTCAGAAATTATTAATAATATCTTAAATTCCGCTTCTTTAAAGACTTTTAAAAAGCATGAAATCATAATAGATATTGGACAAAACTTAAGTTTTGTCCCATTTCTTATTAGTGGAAATATAAAAGTTTTAAGAGAAGACTCAAATGATCATGAGCTTCTGTTATATATTTTAGAAGCTGGTGACACATGTGCAATGTCATTAACGTGTTGCATGGCAAAATCAACTAGTAAGATAAGAGCTATAGCAGATGAAGATGCAACAGTAGTAATGATACCAATCATAAGTATGAAATCATGGTTTCATGAAAATGAAAGTTGGAGAAACTTTATTTTACAAAGCTATCAAGTCCGTTTTGATGAGATGTTAGAAACTATAGACACACTCGCATTCTTAAAAATGGATGCACGTGTATTTAAATATCTTTCAAACCAAGTAAAGTTATCATCAACAACAACTTTAGAAATAACACATCAAGAAATAGCAGAAGATTTACATACCTCTAGAGTTGTTATCTCTAGACTTTTAAAACAACTCGAAAGAGAATTTAACATTAAACTTGGCAGAAATAAAATAACGGTATTAGAGTTTTAGTAACTTTTGTAACACAAACTAAAATGTATAATTATATTTTTGCATCAAATTAAATCTATGGAATATATTTTACAACCTTGGCCTTGGTATGTTTCTGGACCTTGCATTGCAATCGTAATGTTTCTTCTACTCTATTTTGGTAGATCGTTCGGAATGTCATCTAATCTTAGAACCTTATGTGCTATTGGAGGTGCAGGAAAACGAGTAGAATTCTTTAAGTTCGATTGGAAAAGCCAAAGGTGGAACCTCATCGTTGTACTTGGCGCTATAATTGGTGGGTTTATTGCTCACAATTATTTATCAAACCCTATTCATATAGATTTAAGTGAAAGCACTGTTAAAGATTTAACTAGCCTCGGTTTTTATGAAGCTGATCAAAGTTTATTACCACCAGAATTATTTAGTTGGGATGCTGCATTAAGTGCAAAAGGATTATCAATTTTAATAATTGGTGGCTTTTTAGTTGGATTCGGAACACGTTATGCTGGTGGTTGCACATCTGGTCATGCGATTACAGGATTAAGTAGTTTGCAATTACCATCCTTAATTGCTGTAGTTGGTTTTTTTATAGGAGGTTTAATTATGATTCATTTCATTTATCCAATACTATTTTAATATGGGAAAGTATATAAAGTTTTTATTGGTAGGTATTTTCTTTGGAATTGTTTTGGTAAAATCTGAGGCTGTTTCTTGGTATCGAATTTTTGAAATGTTTAAGTTTCAATCTTTTCATATGTATGGAATTATTGGAACCGCTGTTGGAACTGGTATTATTTTATTATTACTTTCTAATCAGTTAAATTTAAAAACAATTAAAGGAAATGCCATAAAAGTACCTTTGAAGGAAAAAGGATTAGTTCGCTATATTATAGGAGGAACAATTTTTGGATTAGGATGGGCACTGTGTGGTGCCTGCCCAGGACCAATGTATATATTAGTTGGTACTGGTGTATTTACAATTCTAATAGTTATTGCAGCTGCATTATTAGGAACTTATGTTTATGGAGTATTAAAAAACAAACTACCTCATTAAATGGAATTTACTGAAATTTTAGGATACTGTGGTGCTTTAATCGTTGGTCTAGTTTTAGGTCTAATTGGTGGTGGTGGTTCAATACTTACAGTTCCTATTTTGGTGTATTTTTTGGGGTTCAATCCTATTGTCGCTACGGCATACTCACTTTTTGTAGTTGGTAGTACTGCTTTAGTTGGCACATTAAGAAATATTAGACAAAATAAAATTGACTTTAAAACCGCAATTGTATTCGCAATTCCGTCTATAATTACTGTGTTTATGGTACGCAGTTTAGTCATACCAAACTTACCTGAGGTTATATTTTCTATTGGTACTTTTAAACTTACCAATTCACTTTTTATAATGCTATTATTTGCATTTATAATGCTTTTAGCTGGCTGGTCAATGATAAAATCTAAAGTAGCACAAAGTGACGATGCAATTAAAAAATTCGATAACTCACATTATTTCACTATTGGTACACAGGCTATTGGTATTGGAGTTTTAGCCGGATTAGTAGGAGCTGGAGGCGGATTTCTAATCGTACCAGCATTAGTTTTATTGGTAAAGCTTCCTATTAAAAAAGCGATTAGCACATCGTTGTTTATTATTGCTATTCAGTCCTTAATTGGTTTCCTAGGTGATCTAAAAACTTTAACCATTGATTGGGAATTTCTCTTATTATTTACTACGATTTCTATTTTAGGGATTTTTATAGGGTTGATATTATCTAAAAAAATTAGTGCTAAAAGATTAAAAATAGGTTTTGGTTATTTCACAATAATTATGGCTGTTTATATTTTATTTAAAGAGCTCTTTTAAAGCTTTATGATAAATATCACATTTCAAAAAATGAAGTTTTGTAACTTTGTAATACAAAAGAATTAAGAATGAAAATTGAACAATTATATACAGGATGTTTAGCACAAGGTGCTTACTATATTGAGTCTGAGGGTGAAGTTGCTATAATTGATCCTTTACGTGAGATTCAACAATATATCGATAAAGCTGATGCTAATAATGCCAAAATAAAATACATATTAGAAACGCATTTTCATGCAGATTTTGTGTCTGGTCATGTGGATTTAGCTAATAAATCTGGTGCAAAAATAGTTTTTGGACCTGGAGCTTCTACTGACTATGATATCCACTCTGCAATAGATGGTGAAGAACTAAGTATAGGCAAATTAACCCTTAAAGTTCTTCACACACCTGGACACACATTGGAGTCTACAACTTATTTATTAAAAGATAAAAACGGAAAAGATCATGCTATTTTTTCTGGTGACACTTTATTTTTAGGAGACGTTGGACGACCTGATTTAGCAATAAAGTCTGACTTAACTAAAGAAGATTTAGCAGGTATGTTATTTGATTCACTTCGTGAAAAGATTATGCCCTTGGCAAATGATGTTATTATTTATCCTGCTCATGGTGCTGGTTCTGCATGTGGTAAAAATTTAAGTAAAGAAACTGTTGGTGTTTTAGGAGAGCAGAAGAAAACCAATTATGCGCTAAGAGCAGATATGACTAAAGCTGAATTTGTAAAAGAAGTACTTGATGGTATTGCACCACCTCCACAATATTTTGCTAAGAATGCTATGATGAATAAAATGGGTTATGACGCGTTTGACACTGTTTTAAAAACAGGTGATGTTCCACTTAATCCTGAAGAGTTTGAAGCTTTAGCAAATCATGAGTCTGCTTTAGTTTTAGACGTAAGACCACAATCAGATTATATAAAAGGACACATACCTAATTCAATCTTTATAGGTTTAAATGGTGGTTTTGCTCCTTGGGTTGGTGCTTTAATAACAGATCTAAAACAGCCTATTGTATTGGTTGTACCAGAAGGTAAATCAGAAGAAGCTGTCACACGTTTATCTCGCGTTGGTTATGATAATACGCTTGGTTATTTAGAAGGTGGAATTGAAGAATGGAAATCTTCAGGAAAAGATATTGACACATTAGAATCTATATCAGCAGAAGAATTTGCAAATAGAGCGAATACATCTGAAATTAATATTCTCGATGTGCGTAAAGACGGAGAATTTCAATCAATGCATCTGGAAAAAGCTCAGCATTTATCATTAGATTATATAAATGATAAAATGAATGAAGTCAGTAAAGAAAAGACTTATTATATCCATTGTGCAGGTGGTTATCGTTCGGTGATTGCTGCATCAATTTTAAAAGCTAGAGGTTTTGATAAACTTATAGATATTGCTGGTGGTTTTGGTGCTATTAAAAAAACAGATTTGGCAACAACTGATTTTGTGTGTCCAACAACTTTGTAATTATGAAACGTTCAATTAAAATACAAAACCTTAAATGTGGTGGTTGTGCTAATACTATCATTATTCAATTATCTAAATTAGATGGTATTTCTGAAGTTACAGTTAATAATGAAACCGATGAAGTAAGCTTAAATTACAATTCTGAAATAGAATTTGAATCAGCAAAGAAGAAATTATCTGTATTAGGCTATCCAATGATTGGTGAAACGAACTCTCTACCAAAAAAAGCAAAATCTTTTGTTAGTTGTGCAGTAGGAAGAATGAGTAAATAATTTATAAGATCTCAGCACTAAGACCAGCCTCAAGAAGTTTAGAGCATCTTGGTTCTAACTCGTCGTAAGACCCAGTTTTAACAGTACACTTCCCCTTATAATGCACTAAAATTGCACATTGTTCTGCTTGTTCAGAAGTATGTTCGCAAGCATATATCAATGTATCAATGACATGATCAAAGGTATTGACATCATCATTAAACAAGACGATTTCATTTTGCTTTAATTTTTCTTCTTGTAGAAGTAAATCTTCTTGATATTGCTTTTGGGTACTCATTATCAAAATTTTAATCTAATTTATAAATTTTAACGATACCCACTGTCCTTTTTGTATAATTTCGTCCAATTTTAACTTATTCTTACTACATTCAGTTTCAATTAAAGGAATGTCTTCTTTATAAAATCCGCTTAAGAATAAGGTGCCATTTTCATTTAAGCATTTTGAATACTGAGATATATCAGCTAGTAATATATTTCTATTAATGTTAGCAATAATGCTATCATATTTTTTCTCATCTAGTAACTTCACATCACCTTCGTAAACCGAAATATTACTACAATTATTGCGTTCTACATTTTCTAAGCTATTTAAGTAACACCAGTTATCAATATCAATAGCATCCAGTTGTGTGGCACCAACTTTTTCGGCCAAAATTGCCAAAACACCTGTACCACAACCCATATCTAAAACTGATTTACTTTTAAAATCATTTTTTAAAATATGCTGAATCATCATATGAGTCGTTTCATGATGACCCGTACCAAAGCTCATTTTTGGTTCAATGATTAAATCATATTTAGTACTTGGCTTATCATGAAATGGTGCACGAACCGTTACCAAATCGTCTACAACAATAGGATTAAAATTCTTTTCCCATTCTTCGTTCCAATTGGTTTGTTCAATTTCGTTAAAATCGTAGGTGATTTTAAACTCATCTGAACTTAAAATATGGATATCATTTAGAATGGTTTCAGTCCATTCATTTTTTTGAATATAGGCAGTTACACCTTTTTCATTTTCAACAAAACTTTCAAAACCTGCATAACCTAATTCTGCAATTAATATTTCAGTTGCTGGTTGTAACGGTTCTACTTTAAAATTGTAGCCAATATAAATTACATTAGACATTATTAAAACGCAGTGATTATTGCATGAAAATCTTCAGCTTTTAATGAAGCACCACCAATCAAGCCGCCATCTACATCTGCCTTTGAAAAAATTTCTTTAGCGTTTGCTGGTTTTACACTTCCTCCATAAAGAATAGAAACTGAATCAGCTACATCATTTCCATATTTAGCAGATAAGGTCTTTCTTATAAAAGCGTGCATGTCTTGTGCTTGTTCTGGACTTGCAGTTTCACCTGTACCTATTGCCCAAACAGGCTCATAAGCCAAAACAATATTTTTGTAAGCATTAGCATCTAAATGGAATAACGCATTTTTAATCTGGCCTTCAACAACGGCTTCTTCATTACCAGCTTTTCTATCTGCCAACTCTTCACCGAAACAAAATATAACTTCTAGTTTATTTGCTAAAGCAGCATTAACTTTTTCTGCTAAAAGTGCGTCAGTCTCACCAAAATAAGCACGTCTTTCTGAATGACCTAAAATAACCGTTTTTACACCAATACTTTTTAACATATCTGCAGAAATTTCTCCTGTATATGCTCCATTAGTAGCTTGATGCATATTCTGTGCTGCAACTTCTAATTTAGATTTTTTTGAACGCTTTACAGCAGTAGCAAGGTTAACAAATGTAGGTGCAACAATAACTCTAGTGTTATTTAAATCCTCACCTTTTATTGACTTTCTGATTTGTTTAACCAACTTTCTAGTAGCTTTTAAATCATTATTCATTTTCCAGTTACCTGCAACTATATTTTTTCTCATAATGTTATATTTATACTTCTATAGAGGAAGCTATATTATTGATTTAATTGGTATACAAAAATAAGCAAAAACCCAACCTTACCGTATAATAGAAAGAATTTGTTGCGAAATCGTTGTAGAAAAAGTAGTTACAAATATCTATATAATAATCAACTTAATGTAACTCTAAAAATTAAGATAATTTCACTCTAGGATCTAGCCATGCATATATAATATCTACAAAGATATTTATCGTAATGAAAATAATTGCTATGACTAAAACTGCTCCCATGATTACTGGTAGATCTAATGTATTAAGCGCATTAACGATTTCTTTTCCAAGTCCATTCCAACCAAAAATATATTCTACAAAAACAGCACCAGCTAACATAGAGGCAAACCAACCAGATATTGCAGTTATTACAGGGTTTAATGCATTTTTAACCGCATGATTTTTAATCACTTGAAACTCACTCAAACCCTTAGCTCTGGCTGTCCTTATATAATCTTGATTCATAACTTCTAGCAATGAATTACGCATCAACTGAATAACAACTGCCAATGGACGAATACCCAAAACAATAGAAGGCAGAATCAAATTTTTCCATTTAATAGTCATTTTTTCTCCAAAATCATCAAGCTCATACAAACTACCTGTCATTTCTAGATTAGTGTATTTATGCAATACAAAACCAAATAACCATGCAAATAAAATGGCACTAAAAAATGAAGGCACACTCATACCAAACGTACTTAGTATCTGAATTGTTTTATCAATCCAAGTATCTTTATATAGTGCAGAAATGATTCCGAATATAATTCCTAGAATAATTGCTATTATAATTGCAGAAATTGCCAACACAAATGTGTTTGGAATAGTTTCTCCAATCACTTGACTTACTTTTTTTCCTTGTTTTGTAAACGATTCTCGTAGATATGGAGCCTTAATTACGGTTGTTGTATTTCCTATGGTAAATAGTTCTGACGCTGAATATTTATTTGAACTTAGATAAGTATAATCTTCCAATTTATTTGAATGAAAAGAAATTGGAGACAAATCATTTAAGTAATATAAAAACTGAGTTCCAAGGGGTTTATCAAAACCATATTTCTGTTTTACAGCTGCAACTTGGTCTGCTGTTTGATTTTGACCCAACATCATTTTAGCCGGATCACCTGGTAGAATTGTAAATAGAAAGAAAATGACAGTAATAACACCTATTAAGGTGATGAAAGCGTAGAGGAGTTTATTTAAGAGGTATCTTATCAGTTTATTCTTTATTTAATATTACTTTTATAATAGATGAATAATTAGTACCATTTGCGACATTAATTGAATCTATAACATCTCCTTCATATCGTTCTTTCAAAACATATACTTCTTTAATATTGTCCTTTGACAAAGAATCAATTTCTTGCTTTGATGCTATTTTATTATCAACTAAATATAAAGTACCATCATCCTTTTTTACTGCTGGCTTTTTAGGTAATTCTTTCAATTCAATATCTTCAATATCATTCCAATGTGCTTTGTTTAAAACGGTCCCTTTGCTCAAAATAACAATCCCAGGATTAGAACGTACAATTGTTTTGATTACTTTTTCATCGCATAAATAAAAATCAAAACTAAGATCGTAATCTGACTTTAGCTGTTGTATATCTTCAATACCAGATGATGTTAAACCTATAACTTTATAACCCTTCTTTATAGCTTCATCTGTAAAAGCCTTTAGTTTAGCTTTACCATCTGTTTCACCTTTAGCGATATTATACATGGCTATAAGTACAAGATTGTCTTCTTCTAAGAAATACGATGTTAAATCTTCATCATCAGATTCTATAGAAAAATCTTGAATTGGTGGAACATAACCTTCATCTATAACTTTGGTCTCTACACCAACGTAATCTCCTTCTACACTAGGATAACTTCCATTAGTCACAAAATCTTGCTCTTCACCATTCACATTAAAAGTCCATGTGTACTCTAATACTGGTTTTTGAGCATCCTCTGGAATCTCCATACCCTTTTGGATGTTTGCACCAATCTTAAAAGCTCTAAAGTCTACAGATGGTAAATGCATTAATACGTGGTATCCAAACCAAAGTGAAACTACAAAACTTAATAAAGCAATTACTGTAGTTGGTAGCTTTGTGAAAATTGGTTTAATATGTTTTAAACCAAAGAATAATATTACGATTAGTACTAATAGAACAATATCCTTTTTAAAGCTTTCCCAAGGAGTCATTGTTCTGCCAATTAAGTCTTTAAAAGCGTCCCCAAAACATCCACAATCTTTTACTTTATCGAAATAAGCAGAATAAAATGTTAGGAATGTGAAGAATACAATCATAACCAGTAAACTCCAAATTGTAAATTTAGGTTTGTATCCTATTAGTAAAAATACACCTAGAACAACTTCGAAGACCACTACTATTACCGAAATACCAAGCGCATAAGGAATTAAAAATTCGAGATTTAATACATCTTCCCCAAAATATTCTTGAAGCTTATATGAAAACCCAAGTGGATCATTCAATTTTATAAAACCCGAAAAAATGAATAGAACTCCGACTAAAACTCTACTGATATGTACTAAGTATTTCATAAACTTTATGGTTTCCTAAATCTAATGGTATCTCGTTTTTGTGGTTTAGAATTTACTAGCTTTCACCCAAATGAATCATTGCAAAAACGGCATAATTTATCATGTCTTGATAATTGGCATCAATACCTTCACTTACAATAGTCTTACCAGCATTATCTTCAATCTGCTTAACACGCAAAAGCTTTTGTAAAATCAAATCCGTTAATGAACTAACACGCATATCTCTCCAGGCTTCACCATAATCATGATTCTTATCTAACATCAATTGCTTAGTCAATGCTGTTTTTTCATCATAGAGTTCTGTAGCTTCTTCTGTATTTAAATCGGGTTGCTCAACAACACCTTTTTCTAACTGTATCAATGCCATTAAACAATAGTTAATAATGCCAATAAACTCGCTAACTTCTCCTTCATCCACTTTTCTGACAGCATTTTGTTGTAAGCTTCTTATGCGTTGTGCTTTAATAAAAATTTGGTCGGTTAGAGATGGTAATCTTAAAATTCGCCATGCGCTACCATAATCACTCATTTTATTCGCAAAAAGGGCTCTACATTTAGAAATAACCGCATCATATTGTTTTGAAGTATCTTGCATCTAATCCAATTATAATTTCCGTAAATTTCGCTTAAATAGTTTAGAGTTCAAAGTCAGGTGTTCAAAAAAAATACAATTAGATCAAAATCACTTTTATGATTTAATTATTGAATTACTCACAAGAAAAAAAAGTTCTTTTAATATTGAACCAAAAAATGGAATTCTGTTAACTCTTGAAGAATGGATTAAAGAGGAGGGAGATTTTGCTAAAGAAAAATTTATAAAATTAAAGGACGAAATAAAAAAAGAAAAAATTGAATATAGATTATTAGGAGGAAATAGATATGTTGCTGAATATTTCAAGGGAATTTTAATAATAATTGATGATTTATGTTGGGCAAAATCGTATGTAATCTCTATTTAAAATATTTTTGAATATATGACCATAAACTGTAAAGGCAAATTAATAGATTTATCATCCCCAAAAGTCATGGGTATTCTTAATGTTACTCCAGATTCTTTCTTTGATGGTGGGAAATATAAAGATGAAACTTCGATTCTTAATCAAGTAGAAAACATGATAACAGATGGAGCTACATTTATTGATATTGGTGGTTACAGCTCTCGTCCTGGTGCTGAGAATGTTAGTGAGGAAGAAGAATTAAATCGCGTTTTACCTGTTATAGAATTAGTTTTGAAACATTTTCCCGAAACCCTAATTTCTATTGATACCTTTAGAAGTAAAGTTGCTAAAAAAAGTATTGAGGCTGGAGCAGCTTTAATTAATGATATCTCAGGAGGAAAGTTAGACGACAATATGCTTTCTACTATTGGTAATTTAAGCGTGCCTTACATTATAATGCATATGAGAGGTAATCCTAAAACCATGCAGCAGCAAACGGATTATAACGATTTAATTAAAGAAGTTATATCCTATTTTGCAGAACGTATTTCTGCTGCTAATGCTGAAAAAATTAATGATATTATTATTGATCCTGGCTTCGGATTTGCCAAAACATTAGAACAGAATTATGAATTATTGAACCGTTTAGAGTTACTAAACATATTAGACAAGCCAATGTTGGCAGGTGTATCTCGAAAATCTATGATATACAAAACTTTGAATACCACTTCCGAAAATGCTTTAAACGGAACCACAGCTTTACATATGGTAGCTTTACAAAAGGATGCGAAAATTTTACGCGTTCACGATGTAAAAGAAGCCATTGAATGTGTTACGCTTTTTAATCAACTTACTTCTCAATAGACTATGCGCAATATTTGTTTACTTGTACTTTTATTATGTCTGAGTTGTAATAATGAGCGAATATTACAATTACCAGAAATTGAAAATGCAGAAATTATAGAAGTTTTAGATGTATCTCCTGCTTATATATTTTATGACGAAACGCAACCAGATTCCACTTTATTAAATCGAAAAAACTTAATTAGCACCACCAATTGGTTAGTTAATGTAGATAGGCGATTGACTTTAAAACAAGCCATTCCTCATATTAAATTCTTACAAGAAAAAAAGCGAAATGCTGAAATGCATAAAAATGAAAATGCTAAGGATTATTTTACTTGCAATGAAACAAGTATTGGTAATTTAGGGTTTGTAGATTTTACAGATATACATTTTATAACTGATGAGACTCCTATTTCTTTTTATAGTCAGATTTCTCAAATATACGATGACAGAATTTTCATATACCCTAAGATTAAAAATGAGGAATCGCTTCATGGCCAATCGTTAATGGTTGAAATTTCAGCAGGAAGTGGGATTGACCTCAATCTTAAATGGCTTTTCTCATTTCAGTTTGCTCAATATCTTAAATCCTATTACAAAGAAAGTTCAAAAGAATTCTTAGAGGTTTCATTGAGTTTTGATAAAAATTTAAGCTTCCAAGATTATATATCAATCAAATCAGAATTAACTCAACTTATGAATGATAAAATCATTATACATACAAACGAATTCATTTATTAACATAAATTCTTAAATTAGCAAAAAGACTAACCATTTGGAAAACTTACAACTTTGGGATTTTAGATTTATAGACTTCGTTGACGTCTTCCTAGTTGCTATTCTACTCTACTACATTTATAAACTCGTAAAAGGTACTGTAGCGATTAATATATTTATAGGTATTCTTGTGATTTATATTGCATGGCAAATCACTGACTATCTTAACATGAGAATGCTATATGGTATTTTTAATGGCTTTATGAAAGTTGGTATTATCGCTCTAATTGTAGTCTTTCAGCCAGAAATCAGAAAGTTTTTATTGATGGTTGGTTCTACTAACATTGGTGGTAAGAAAAGTTTCTTTAAAAATTTTAAGTTCTTAAAAAACGATGACCAAACCTCTACTGATGTTGATGCGATCATCAATGCCTGTAATAAAATGGGAACTACTAATACAGGAGCTCTAATTGTTATTGAGCGAAATAATAACTTAGATTTTCTAACAAATACTGGAGATGAAATGAATATTCTCGTCTCTCAACCGATTATAGAAAGTATCTTTTTTAAAAATAGCCCTTTACATGATGGAGCTATTATTATTGATAATAATGTAGTAAAAGCAACACGTGTAATACTGCCTGTAAATAATGAGAAAAATATTCCTGAACGATTTGGGTTAAGACATAGAGCTGCGGTTGGTATTACCGAAAAGACAGATGCTCTAGCAATTGCAGTAAGTGAAGAAACTGGTCAGATTTCTTATTTTAAATCTGGTGAGTTTGTAATGTTTAAAGATACTGATGATCTTACCCAGAAAATTAAAAAAGACTTAGGGTAATGAATTGCAAAAATTGTCATAAAACACTCAGTGACACACAAAAATTTTGTGATGATTGCGGAGCTAAAGTGATTCAAAATCGATTGACACCTAAGATTCTTGCTGCTCAAGTTAATGAAGAATTTATATCAATAGATAATAAACTTCTTCGAACATTTATTGCACTTTTTAAGAAACCTGAAGCAGTAATTAACGGATATATTAATGGCACTCGTAAAAAGTATATAGATGTGCTTCAGTTTTTTTGCTATTGCATTGACTATAGCTGGTATTCAATTCTTTCTAATAAAAACTTTTTACGTAGAACAACTCGAAAATCCTTTTCAATTAACAGATCCAAATATAGATAATAGTGAGTTCGCTAAAAATTATGAAAAGGCAATTAACGATATGATGACAGGTGGTAATAATTTTCAAAGCATTATTTATATACTTATGGTGCCTTTTTCAGCTATTGGCACTTGGATAGCTTATTATTATACGGGATTAAAGCGCTTTAATTTCACCGAACATATAATTATAAACCTTTATTATACTGCACAAACCATAATAATTTTATCTCTTTTCACTGTTTTATGTGCTATGTTAGGTGCACCATTAACTATTGCTGCTACCTTAGTTACTATCCTAGGATTTATATATCAATGTTATGCCTTTAAAAAGGTAACTGAAGAAACCTATATAGAAACTTTTGCGAAAATTATATTATCATATATCATTGTAGGCTTACAAGTTTTAATTTTATTAATTCTATTTGCTATAGTAATACTTCTACTAAAAGCCACTAATATCATCTAATAGTGAATTGCAAAAACTGTCATACAGAATTACAAGAGCACGATGATTACTGCAGAAATTGCGGTGGAAAAATCATTAGAAATCGTCTAACATTCAAAAACCTCTTTGAGCATATCAGTGAAACGTTTTTTAACTATGACAATAAGCTCTTAAGAACAGTTATTGATCTTTTCAGAAAACCAGAAGTGGTGATGGGAGGTTATATAGATGGTATGCGAAAACGCTACGTCAACCCAATTAGTTATATAGCATTATCGCTTACAGTTGGCGGTGTTTACATGCTTATTTTAAGCAAATATTTTCCTGATGCAATGACAGAAATGTCGTCCGTTGGTGTTGCTGAAGGACAGGAAGAGATAATGGCTAGATATGGATCATTTATCCAAAAGTATTATTCTTTTATGATGATCTCATTTATCCCACTTTATGCTTTAATTTCTCGTTTAGTTTTTATAAACAGAAAGGAATATAACTTTACTGAGCATTTAGTAATGTCTATGTACATCATGGCACAATTCTCTTTAGTAAGTTCCTTTTTAAATATAATCTTGTTAGTATTTCAGCTTCCAGCTGGTATTCTAGGATCAGCCAGCATCTTTTTACAAATAGCCTATTTCGCCTATTGTTATAAGAGGATGTACAAATTATCATTTTCTGGAATCATCTTACGATCACTTTTCTTTTTTGGAATATTGATAGTTATTATGATTGGCATAGGAATTCTAGGTGTGATTATAGGTATTATATATAAAGATTCAGAAGTTATGCAAAGTTTAATTGAATCTCAGAAAGCAGCAATTGAAGCGCAAAAAGCGCTAAAAGATTCAATTAATTAAACAGCTTCAGCCTTTAAAAACTGAACCTCATAAAGGTTTTTATAGTAACCATTCTCTTTTTCTAAAAGTGATTTGTGCGTACCCATTTCAACAATGTGTCCTGCATCCATAACAATGATTTTATCAGCTTGCTGAATGGTAGCCAATCTATGAGCAATTACAATTGAGGTTCTTCCTTTAGTTATAGTGTCTGTAGCATCTTGTATTAATTGTTCAGAATAGGAATCTACTGAAGATGTTGCTTCATCTAATATTAAAATACTTGGATTTGTTACATATGCTCTTAAGAAAGAAATTAATTGACGTTGACCAGAAGATAACATAACACCACGTTCTTTAACATTATAGTGATAGCCACCAGGAAGACTTGAAATAAAATCATGAATACCAATAGCTTTAGCTGCTGTTACCACATCTTCTTCAGTAATATAATCATTATTAAGTGTAATATTATTTAGAATCGTATCAGCAAAGAGAAATACGTCTTGTAAAACAACTGCGATTTGATTTCGCAACGAACTCAAGGTCATATCTTTTATATCAGTATCGTCTACTTTAATCGCTCCAGAATTGATTTCATAAAAACGATTTAATAGATTGATAATTGTAGATTTCCCTGCTCCTGTAGCACCTACAATAGCAACGGTTTCTCCAGCTTTCACATTAAACGAAATACCTTTTAAAACCTCTTCATCTTCTAAATAAGAAAATCTTACATTTTCAAATTCAATTTCACCTTTAAAATGATTAGCTTCAATAGTTCCTGCATCATCGATATTAGAATCTGTATCTAATACTTTAAACACACGGTCTGCAGCGACCATTCCCATTTGTAACGTATTAAACTTATTCGCTATTTGATATAAAGGTCTAAATAGCATTGGGATAAACATTGTAAATGAAATTAAGTCTCCCAATGTGGTTCCTGGATTTTCAGAAACAGCATCGTAACCTCCAACCAAAATAACCATAGCTAATGTAAGAGAGGATACAAACTCTGCAATAGGAAAGAAAATAGAGTTATACCAAACTGTTTTTAACCAACCTTTTTTATGGCGTTCATTAATGGCTTTAAAGTTTTTATATTCTGTTTCTTCACGAGTAAACAGTTGTAAGATCTTCATGCCTGTGACCCGCTCTTGTACAAAAGAGTTTAAATTAGAAACCTCTGTACGCACATCCTCAAAAGCACGTTTCATATACCTTTGAAAAATCTTAGTTGCAATTATTATAATTGGCATTGTAGCAAAAACAATTAAACTTAGTTTAAAGTTTATAAACGCCATGAATACAGCCACAACGACCATTTTTAGAATATCGCTAAATATCATAAAAAGACCTTGTCCAAAAATATCAGCAATACGTTCCATATCAGTTACTGCTCGTGTGATTAAAACACCAACAGATGATTTATCAAAATAGGTCATTTTAAATTTGAGCATATGACGAAATAGCTTCACACGTATATCTCTAACCACAGACTGTCCAAGCCAACTAGCGTAATAGATAAAAAGAAGTTGAGAAATAACCTCAAAAATCAATAAACCTAGCATAATGGCCATGTAAAAAACAAAACCATCATATTGTTTATTAGCTATCTTAACATCAATGGCTTCTTTTAAAACATAAGGTCTAAAAGCACCAAATAAAGCGAGTCCTATAACGCAGAATAAAGAAATCACAAAAACCATACGATAAGGTTTTATGTATTGAAGTAAACGCTTAAAAAGCGACATATCAAATATTTTCTTTTTCTCTTCTGCCATTATGTATTAAACCTAATTCAGTATTAATTTATTCTTATTGAATCTGGATAAATAATTTCTACCAAATATAAACCATGAGCTGGCACTGAAAATCCAGCTTCTCCCCTATCCTTAGAGGAAATTATTCTATGTAAATCCTCTGGTTTTAGTTTCCCTAAACCAATATTAATCATAGTCCCAACTACAGCTCTAACCATATTACGTAAAAAGCGATCTGCAGTAATTGTAAATATTAGTTGATTAGAATTCTTTGTCCAAAATGCTTCTTTTATATCACAATTATACGTCTTTACATCGGTATTAGTTTTAGAAAAGCATTGAAAGTCTTTATATTTAAATAAGATTTTACAGGCTTGGTTCATTGCATCTACATTTAAAGGCAATTGTACTTGGTAGGCAAAATCGTAATCAAATACATTTTTTGAAGTTGAAACCTTATAATGATACGTTCTACTTTCTGCATAGAATCTAGCATGCGTTTCATGTTTAACTTCAAAAATTGTAATAACTGCTATGTCTTTTGGTAAATACGAATTTAGCTTGTAAACTAAATCATTCAATTCAAAACTACCTTTATAATCAAAATGCGCAAACATTTGAGAAGCATGCACACCTGCATCTGTTCTTCCTGCTCCAATTATTGCAATATCGTTCTTAAGAATAGTGCTTAACGCCTTTTCTATAACTTCTTGTACAGAAATAGCATTAGGCTGGTTCTGCCACCCATGATAGGCTTTGCCATTATATGAAAGTTCAATGAAATATCGCAATAGAAATCTTACTTTTGTAAAGACACAAAGATAACAGTTTTAGTTCCTAAAGAAATGCTAAATTATAAAGATGCAGATTTTCAATTTCTAGGAAAATAAATATGAAAAAAATACTCTTATTATCAGACACACATAGCTATATAGACGATGCCATACTTAAGTATGTTAAACAAGCAGACGAAATTTGGCACGCTGGTGATATTGGCGATTTAAATGTAACGGATAGCATCCAAAAAATTAAGCCTCTAAAAGCAGTTTATGGAAATATCGATGACGCTAAAACTAGAACTGAATTCCCGCTTCATAATAGATTTATGTGTGAAGAAGTAGATATATGGATGACTCATATTGGCGGTTATCCTCCAAAGTATAATAATAGAGTTCGAGAAGAATTAGTTGTTAATCCACCAGATATTTTTATTACAGGCCATTCACACATTCTTAAAGTTATGCCTGATAAAAAACTAAACTTACTACATATGAATCCTGGTGCTGTTGGTAAACACGGGTTCCATAAAACCAGAACCATGTTACGCTTTATAATTGATGGTAAACAAATAAATGACTTAGAAGTTATTGAATTTGAGAAACGATAAAAAATGAAAAACCCAGACGGCAGCGTCTGGGTTTTTCGCACTAATACTACTAAGATTTTAGGTTCATCGTAATCGATCTACAGATTTTACAAGATCTTCATCCTTTTTAATAGCCTTGTTAGCCAAGACTAAACACACAATAGAAAAAATAGGAAGAAGAATCCCAATACCTTTCTCAGAAACGTTAGTTTCTCCAGATATATTTAGAGATTGATAAACAAAGATTCCTAGTAAAATAAAGTTTAATATGATATTAAGTCGTCCCATTACAAATTGAGACTTCCTGTTTTTAAACATAAATATTGAAATTAAAGATAGCAATGCAGAACCTAAAAACAGTCCTAAATACAAGTAATCATCTAAAACAAATACTTTACTACCTGCATTGTTAGTCCACAAATGAAACACAAAAATTAAACCTGCCGAAATTCCAGCAGATAAGATTAGATAAAGTGTTTGTATGCGTTGAATCATATCTTTAATTAAAAAAGCCTTGCAAAATTAGTAGTTTATTTTTTAAAAAGATAGAATTTGTTTTAAAATAAAGTTGTATAATTGCAATAGAAAGTAGTAACATACTGAGTAACATCTTTCTAATCTTCCAAATTAATTTCACTTTTTTTCTTTTTATTTCATTTAGAAAACATTGAATTAATAATATCAAAATTATAATACATTATACACATACGAATGTTTGAAATTTCACAGTTAAAAGCTAAGAAGCTTCCTGAATTACAGGAACTAGCAAAAGAACTAAAGGTACCAAAATACCGTTCACTAAAAAAATTAGACTTGGTTTATCAAATCTTAGATTACCAAGCTGCTAATCCTGATGCTGTTAAAGCTAAGGTTGAAACTGAAACTAAGCCTCAACCAAAACAGAACAAACCACAACAAAAACGTGCAAGGGTACAGAAACCTAAGCCTGCTGAGGATAATAAAGATCAAAAAACTATAGAGTTTTCTGATAAAAAAGAAGAACCTAAACCTCAGGAGCGCAGGCAAAATAATGATAAGTCTAATAACGATAGACAAAATCATAAAAAACAAGATCATAAGTCTAACAATGATCGAAAAGACGATAATCGTCGTTCTAACAATAATCAAAATAACGATAAAAGGCATAATCAAAATCGTTCTAAAGACAATAATAGAGGTAATAACAATAATCAAAAGAATAACGGTAATAAGGATAACAGAAACCGTTACCGCGAACCAGATTTTGAATTTGATGCTATTATTGAAAGTGAAGGTGTTTTAGACATCATGCAAGATGGTTATGGGTTTTTAAGATCTTCTGATTATAATTACCTAACATCTCCTGATGATATATACGTATCGCAATCACAAATACGTTTATTTGGTTTAAAAACTGGTGATACAGTTCTTGGACATGTAAGACCACCTAAAGAAGGTGAAAAATATTTCCCTTTAATTAAGGTAAGTAAAATTAATGGTCAAAATCCAAATGTAGTCAGAGACCGTGTAGCTTTTGAACACTTAACCCCATTATTTCCTCAAGAGAAGTTCAATTTAGCAGAAAAACAAGCCACGATTTCTACTCGTATTATGGATTTGTTTTCACCTATTGGAAAAGGACAACGTGGTATGATTGTATCTCAACCAAAAACAGGTAAAACCATGTTACTTAAAGATGTGGCCAATGCTATTGCTGCAAATCATCCTGAAGTATACCAAATGATATTGTTAATTGATGAACGTCCTGAGGAGGTAACTGACATGCAACGAAATGTGCGTGGTGAAGTTATCGCTTCTACTTTCGATAAGGAAGCGCATGAGCATGTAAAGATTGCAAATATTGTTTTAGAAAAAGCAAAGCGTTTAGTAGAATGTGGACATGATGTAGTCATTCTTTTAGATTCGATAACACGTTTAGCTAGAGCATATAACACTGTGCAACCAGCTTCTGGTAAGATTCTTTCTGGTGGTGTAGATGCTAATGCACTTCACAAGCCAAAACGTTTCTTTGGTGCTGCACGTAATATTGAAAATGGCGGTTCTTTAACTATAATTGCAACAGCACTTACAGAGACAGGTTCTAAAATGGATGAAGTCATCTTTGAAGAATTTAAAGGAACTGGTAATATGGAGCTTCAGTTAGATCGTAAGATTTCTAACCGTCGTATTTTCCCCGCAATTGACCTAACATCATCGAGTACAAGACGTGATGATATTTTATTAGATGCTAATACAATTCAAAGGATGTGGGTAATGCGTAAATATCTTGCAGACATGAATCCGGTTGAAGCAATGGAATTTATTAACGACCGATTTAAACAAACGAGAAACAATGAAGAATTTCTTATTTCCATGAATGGATAAGGACTTTTTGACTAAATAAAAACAAAAGCCTTGAATTAAAAATTCAAGGCTTTTTTGTGTATCGATAGTAAAAGTATTTGAAATAAAAAAAGTCTTTCCATTTTGGAAAGACTTTTTTATTATCTTAGTAATTACTACAATTATAATGCAGCAACATGTTTAGTTAACTGTGATTTTAAATTACCAGCTTTGTTCGAATGAATAACATTTTTCTTTGCTAATTTATCAATCATACCAATTACAGAAGGTAACATTTTTTGTGCTTCTTTACTATCAGTAATTTCACGTAATTTCTTAATAGCATTACGAGTTGTTTTATGCTGATATCTGTTAAGTACACGTCTTTTTTCGTTACTTCTAATTCTTTTTAAAGCTGACTTATGATTTGCCATTATATTCTTCTTATTAAAATTGTAGCCCGTAGGGGAATCGAACCCCTCTTACATGGATGAAAACCATGCGTCCTAGCCGATAGACGAACGGGCCATTTGGTTATTTTACTAATTAAATGTACCTACAATGTTTCCATTGCGGATGCAAAAATACAACTATTTTTAAATGTTGCAACTACTAAGATATATTTTTTGAAAAAAATTTAGTAAGCCTTTGCAAAAAGAACACGTTGTGATGATAGGTTTCCGCTGTAAACGCATTTTCCTTCATCTAACGGATTATTCATTGGAATACATCTGATTGTAGCTTTAGTCAATTCTTTTATCTTCTGTTCAGTCTCTGCCGTACCATCCCAATGTGCAGATACAAAGCCTGTTTTAGTTTCTAACACATTTTTAAAGTCTTCAAAATTATCAACCTCTGTGATATGGGCATCTCTATAATTTAAAGCCTTAGCAAATAGCTCATCTTGAATTTGACTTAACAAATCTTTTATGATATTTGAAACATCGGAAATCTCAACAATAGATTTAGTCAAGGTATCTCTTCTTGCTAATTCAACAGTTTTATTTTCTAAATCCTTAGGACCTATTGCAATTCGCAATGGTACACCTTGCAGTTCATGTTGTGCAAATTTTGCACCTGGTCTATGGGTAGTTCTTTTATCAAACTTACACGAAATACCTAATGCTTTTAACTCCTTTATAATAGATTCTGCTTTTTCGGAAATAGCATCAAATTGTTCATCGTTCTTATATATTGGAACTATCACAACTTGGAATGGTGACAAATTTGGTGGTAATACTAAACCTTTATCATCACTATGCGTCATAATCAAAGCACCCATTAACCTCGTAGAAACTCCCCAAGATGTTGCCCAAACATAATCTTGTTTCCCTTCATTATTAGTGAATTTTACATCAAAAGCTTTTGCGAAATTTTGACCTAAAAAATGTGAAGTTCCAGCTTGTAAAGCTTTTCCATCTTGCATTAAAGCTTCAATACAGAAGGTTTCTTCAGCGCCAGCAAAACGTTCACTTTCAGTTTTAACACCTTTAATAACTGGAATAGCCATAAAGTTTTCTGCAAATTCTGCATAAACATTATTCATAAGCTCTGCTTCCTCTATGGCTTCATTCTTTGTAGCATGTGCTGTATGTCCCTCTTGCCATAAAAATTCTGCTGTACGTAAAAATAAACGTGTACGCATTTCCCAACGCACAACATTTGCCCATTGATTTATTAAAATTGGTAAGTCTCTATAACTTTGAATCCAACCTTTGTAAGTATTCCATATAATAGCTTCACTTGTTGGTCTTACCACAAGCTCTTCCTCTAATCTAGCTTCTGGATCAACTCTAAGTTTACCTTCATTATCAGGATCATTTTGTAATCTATAATGTGTAACAACAGCACATTCTTTCGCAAAACCTTCAGCATTTTTCTCTTCTGCTTCAAACAAGCTTTTTGGAACAAATAATGGGAAGTAAGCATTTTGATGTCCTGTTTCTTTAAACATCCTATCTAATTCAGCTTGCATTTTTTCCCATATAGCGTAGCCATAAGGTTTAATCACCATACATCCTCTAACCGCTGAGTTTTCAGCTAAATCAGCTTTTACAACCAATTCATTGTACCATTTTGAATAATCTTCAGCTCTACTCGTAAGATTTTTACTCATTTTTAGTGTTTTGGCACAGATATTGTGCTTTTGTTAAATAAAAAAATAGTTCAGCAAAACTAACTATTTTTGCATTGTTCAACAATAAAATAAAAGAGATATGCAATTTAAAACTATTACTAAACAAAAATTGCCATTTTTTGTTGCACTCGGTTTAATGGCCGTGTTAACTTCATGTGGATCATTTCAATATGCAGGATACGACAACGATGGTATTTATGCCTCAGATGATAATAACACCGAGGTTGAACAAGACGTTGTAACGACATCTACTAGTGACTCTAATTATTATAAAAATTATTTCGCTGAAAATTCTGCCGAATTAAATGCAATACAAGATGAGAGTGAGATATTTACAGATATAGATTCTTATGAAGGTAATTATGTTGAACAAGCACAAGACACTTTAGAACAAAGAGCTTCTTATGGAGGTTGGGGACAAAACAGCACTGTTACAATAAATGTAATTGATAACGGCTGGTACGGATTTAATGATCCATGGTTATGGAATGGTGGTTTCGGAGTTGCCTCTTTTGGATGGGGACGTCCTTGGGGTTGGAATCGATGGGGTTGGAATAACTGGGGCTGGAACTCTGCATGGAGATGGAACTCAGGTTGGGGATATGGCTGGAATAACTGGGGTTGGAACAATGGATTTGGATGGGGCGGATGGAACGCTTGGTGTCCACCAGGATATAATAATTGGGGTTGGAATAACGGTTATTATAGAAACTCAAGCAGAATTGCTTATGCTAATAGCAGAAGAGGATCAATATTTAATAACAACAATAGTTTAAACCGAAGAGTAAGAAGTAATTCAGCACTTTCTAGACGATACTACTCGACCAGTAGACTTTCAAATGCTGCTAGATCTACTAGAAGTGTAAGAACCAGATCTAATTCACCTTCTAGAAGTATTGGTAATACAAGGAGTACGAGATCAGTTAGAACTTATACTCCGACAAGAACAACACGCTCTAGTACTCCTAGAGCCACTAGACCTACAACGACGAGATCAGTAAGAACAAGATCTAACACACCTACAAGGTCTACAAGAGCAAGTTCTCCAACGAGGTCTTCTGGTGTAAGGTCAACAAGAAGTTCAAGATCTTCTTCTGGAAGTGTGAGATCTTCTTCACGAAGTTCAAGTTCAAGGTCTTCTAGCTCTGTTAGATCATCAAGTAGTTCTAGATCATCTAGTTCATCTAGATCTTCTTCAAGTGGTAGACGAGGTAGAGGATAAACTTTAGTTGAATTTCAAATTTTAAAAAAATTACTTATGAAAAAAATACTTATGCTTTGCATAGGCTTAATAAGCACGTCCCAATTCTTTGCTCAAGATGTAACAGATGCCGTACGATATTCTCAGGATGAAATTCAAGGTACGGCTCGCTTTAGAGCAATGAGCGGTGCTTTTGGAGCCTTAGGTGGTGATATGTCATCTATTAATATTAATCCGGCTGGTTCAGCTATTTTTAATAATAGTCATGCTTCTATATCTCTAGGTCTTTTCGATAAAAATAATGATGTGACTTATAATACAAACAATGCGACAAACTCTTTTTCAAATTCTAATGTAGATTTAAATCAATTAGGAGCCGCTTTTGTATTTCGAAATACAAACATTGATTCTCCTTGGAAAAAATTTACTCTAGGAATTACTTATGATCGTTCTTCAGATTTTAATGATGAGTGGGTTGCAAGTGGAACAAATACAAATTCAATAGACAGCTATTTTCTTTCTTTTACGAATAATTCAGATATTCCTTTTGGAATTTTAAAATTGCAACAGAATGAATTTATAGAAGAAGCTTATGCTGACATTGGAACACTTAATAATGGGTATGATATACAACAAGCATTTTTGGGATATTGGTCTGGCATTATAGATCCGATGAATTTAGATGATAATACTAATGATGATGAAACTAATTATGTTTCAAACATTGCCCCTGGAAATTTTAACCAAGATTATCTATATTCATCAACCGGTTATAATGGTAAATTAGCATTTAATTTTGCTACTGAGTATGATGAGAAAATCTTTTTTGGATTAAATCTGAACGCGCACTTTATTAATTACGAAAAGTTTACAAGGTTTAATGAAACCAATTCTAATACTGGATCTGTAGTTGAAAATCTTGCTTTCGAAAATTTATTGACTACAAACGGTAGCGGTTTTTCATTTCAATTGGGTACAATTGTTAAATTAACTAAGCAATTGAGAGCTGGTGTATCTTATAACTCACCGACGTGGTATAGAGTAAATGAGGAATTAATACAAGGTATCAGCTCTAACAATGCTGATCCAGAAATTAACTTTATAAGTGATGTAATAAATATATATCCAGAATATAAATTGCAAACACCTGGAAAAATTACTGGAAGCTTAGCTTATGTATTTGGCAAGAAAGGTTTATTGAGTTTTGATTATTCAGTTAAAGACTACACTGATGCTAAATTTAGACCTACTACTGATGCCATATTTTCTAGTTTAAATAATGAACTTAGTAATGTCTTAACGACGGCATCGACCTATAAATTTGGTGGCGAATATCGTCATAAACAATTTAGTTTTAGAGGTGGTTATCGTTTTGAAGAAAGTCCATATAAAGATGATACTTTTTATGGTGACTTAACTGGTTATTCACTTGGTTTAGGTTATAGCTTTGGAGATTTTAATCTTGATATAGCATATAGCCAAGCTGAGCGCGATACTAATTATCAGTTATTTTCTTCAGGATTAACAGATACTGCGCTAATTCAGTCAAAGTTTACTGATGTTATTTTAACATTAGGATTTAGAATTTAATACTCGACTAAGAATAAAAAGAAAGCCTTAACAAATGATGTTAAGGCTTTCTTTTTTATAGAATAATGTGAACTATCGTTTCAGGGTAAAATGGGCTTTAAATTCTTTTTGGTTACCATTAATAGGTTCGTTATAAATAACTGTAAACCAGTAATCACTTGTTGGCATTAAACTACCATTAAATGTTCCATCCCAACCCGATCCTGTCGGACTGAGTTGTTTCAGTAATTTTCCATAACGGTCAAATATATAAATTTTTGCACTACTTCCAATACCTTCTATATTCCAAGTATCATGGTTTCCATCTCCATTTGGTGTAAAGTATAATGGATAATCTATTACTTGTACTTCTACACTGACTAATCCACAACCAATCTTATCGCGTGCTGTGATTATACGTATCCCTGAGGATACATTGGTAAACACACCACTATCTTGCCATGGACCATTATCTAAACTGTATTCATAATCACCGATTCCAGTAGCAACTGCTTCTATAACGTTATTATCACCAAATAGTTGTGTTACCACTTCTGCTGTTAAACTTGGTGGTGCACTTTCTATCACTTCTGTGCTATCCATATTAACACAACTTGTAACACTCGATGTACTTATATCTGTAACGATAACACTATATGTTCCACCTTGGGTTGGCGCTAAACTAGATCCTGTTTCTGTTGGAAGGATAGCCCCATTGTAACTCCATTCAAAACTATAATCCGTTTCTGATAAGCCTGTGTCTAATACTGGACTACTTAATACTTCTGTACCATTGGTATCAATACATAAGATATAACTGTCTTCTAAATCAAATTCTGGTAATGGATTTACCTGTAAGGTTAACTCGGCTACTTCAAAACAAATTGATCCATCAACTTGGTTATCAAACACTCCATCATTGGTAATATCTACTGGGTCTCCTTGTCCGTCTCCATCTACATCTACAAAATCTATAAAACCATCAGCATTGGTGTCTATAGCATCTGAGATACCGTCTCCATCGACATCAATCAAATCAAACACCCCATCTGCATCTGCATCATAAGTATCTATAGTGCCATCCCCATCTAAATCTAAGCCTGTTGCCAGACCTGCTAAATCTAAGTTAATCGAGATCACTGTTAACGTGTTATTATCTACTCTTGCATAAATCACCTGTGGATTTACGATATTCTCGTACAGGTTAGGTAATGGGTTTACATTTAAATTCGCATCGTCCTCTGTTGCATAATAAGTGACTATATAATTCGCTGGATCTTGACCGTCTAATACTTCTGGGTCGCGAGTTGCTAAATCAAATTGTACACTGTCATTTGATGGGTTTCCATCAGTCCCCATATTATCATCACACTCCTCATACACAATAGCTTCCATATCTGGATTGGCCTGCGCAGCTTCATCCACTTGGATATTAAAACGTTGTGTACTAATCGAACAACCTGTTACTGTATTGGTTATCGTTACAAAAATCTCTTGTGGATTTGTAAGATTAGTATAAGGGCTTACTAAGGCATTCATCTCTGCTTCTGCATCTAATAAACTCTCATGATAGGTCACTACAAACTCCATTGGGTCTTGACCATTTAAGACTTCTGCATCCTTAGTTGTTAAATCAAAACTATCGATACCATCAGTATTTAATTCACATTGTATAAAGTCTGTTACTGCTATTACTGCTGGTAGTGGATTTACGATGAGCGCAAAATCAACTATGGTATAACAGCCTGTAACATCATTGGTTACTCTTACGTAAATCGTTTGTGGTGTTTGTGTATTGGTATAGTTTATTGGATCTAGTATTGGATTACTACCTGAGTCTGCATCTTCTGGTGTTTCATGATACGTCGGTGTAACTCCAACTTCACCATTTAATAGCAGTATCTCATTTTCTGTTAAGTCAAAGACTTCTTCCCCATCTCCTGTATTGATATCGTCACATAACACTAAATCTGGTAGTATATCCGTTGGAGTTGGATTAGGTAATACTCTAATGGTCATTGTAGTGAAGTCCACACAACCTGTATCTGTATCGGTTACCACTACGTACAAAGTTTGTGGGTTTTGTGGTAAACCTCCTATGGACGTATTTGTATATTGGGTTGGGTCTGGTATCGCATTCATCTGCGACTGAGCATCTGCATCAGTCTCATAATAATCTACAGACCAACTGGCATTACCTCCTGTGATCTCTGCGTCTTTTAACGTCAAATCAAAAGTCGTCATCTCATCTCCTGGGGATTCCCCTAAATCATCACAATCCTCTAATGGTGTTGGTTGCACTGCTACTGGTGGTAATTCTACTTGTAACTCAAACTCTCCTGTATCTTGACAACCTGTTGTTGGATTGAATAACCTCACATAGATAACCTGTGGGTTCATTGTATTGGTATAGTTACCTACATTAATGATTGCACTATTACCTGCTTCTGCTGCGGCTGCGCTCAAATGATAGGTCAATATAACGTCTGTTGCACTTTGAGTGCCTAAAATCTCTGATGCTTTGGTTGTTAAATCAAATTGAGTCATCCCATTAGCATCATCATCACACAACACATAAGGTGCTATATCTGTTGGTACTTCTGGCGATGGAACTACAATTAACTCTAACGTATTTAAGGTGAGACTATAACAACCTGTGATGGTGTTCTCTGATCGTACATAAATCATTTGACTGTTCGCCATAATGTTAGTATATAAGCCTGTGATTGGATTATCACCTAGGTTAGCTTCTTCTTCCGTTTCATGGTAACTAATCACAACATCTAACTCACCATTTATAATTTCTATGGTGCGTTGCTCTAAATCAAATTCTGCAAAACCATCATTATCATCATCACAAACTTCTATAGGGTCTGGATCTGGTTCTGGTGATGGAATTGGATCTACACGTAAGGTTAATGTAATGGTGCTATAACAACCTGTATCATCGTTCTCTGCTCTTACATAAATCGTCTGTGCATTACTCGTATTGGTATATGAACTCCCTATTGGGCTGGTTGCTGCGTCTGCATCTGCCTGTGTTTCATAATATGTTAGGGTAATTCCTGTTTGACCATTGAGTATCTCATCTCTGGCGTCGTCTAGCATAAAGGCTTCTGATTCATCTCCTGGATTGTTAACATCACACTCCTCTAATGGGCTTGGTTGTACTAATACTGGTAATGGATTGACTTTAAGTACTAAACTTGTAACCTTATAACAGCCTCCCGCAGTACTACTGTCTTCAACACGTATCCATATTGTTTGGGTGTTTTCTGTATTGGTATAAGCCGTTGGATTGGCTATTGGATTATTAGCGTCGTTTGCATTTTCTGGCGTCTCGTAATAGCTTACAATATAATCTGTCGCATCTGCACCGTTTAAGACTTCGTCTGCCTTGGTCGTTAAATCAAAACTTGCAAAGCCATCTGCTGAGATATCATCACACTCCTCTAATGGTGTTGGCTCTATAATCTGTGGGCTTGGTTCTACGATTAATTGTAACTCTACTAGTGTTGCACAGGCTGTCGCTATCGTTGCACTTTCTACTCTGGCGTATAGCGTCTGCTCATCAACTACAATATTATTGTAATCTACTGTGGTATCTATGGCATCTACATTATTGTCTGCATTGGCGTAAGTCTCATGGTAACTCACGGTGAGTCCTGCTGCACCTCCTGTAATATCATTATCTGCATCTGTTAGCATAAAAACCCCAAAACCGTCATTGTCTGGATCACAATAGGTCAACGCTGTTGGTATTGGATTAGCGATTGGTGCTTGTTCTACGACTAACTCTAAAGTTGTTGTATCATAACAGCCTGTACCTGTATCTTCTACACGTACATAGATGATTTGTCCGTTACTTGTATTGGTATATAATGTTGGTAGTGGACTTGTCTCTGATTGCGCATCTGACAAGTTCTCATAGTAACTCACTGCATAACTCGGGTTGTTCCCTGTAATCTCGATGTTCTTTAAACTTAAATCCATCTCTGTGAGTCCGTCTGGTGTAGCATCATCACAAACCTCTAAAGCGGTAGGTGCGATTAAGGATGGTAATGGATTAACTACTAAATCAAAGCTAATGTTAGAACTACAATTAGTGAGTGTATTGGTCAGTACTGCAAATACTTCTTGAGGGTTGCTTATCGTATTTGCATATAATGTAGTAATCTCATTAATTCCTAAATCGGCATCCATCTGATTTCCATAGTAAGCTACCGTAACATTAACTTGGCCGTTTATTATTTCTGCATCTTTGGTAGTGAGATTAAATAACTCTTGTCCATCACCTGGATTATTCTCGTCACACAACTCATAATCACCAATCTCTATAGTTGTTGGTAGTGGGTTAACAATTAATTGTAAGGTTGTCGTAGCATAACAACCTGTAACATCATTTTCTATTCGTGCATAGATAACTTGAGATCCTGCTACTATATTACTATAATTGTTTGCTAATGGATTATTACCTGCTATAGCTTCTGCTTCAGTATCATAGTAATTTACCACCATTCCTGTTTGTGTTCCTATAACCTCTACATCACGTAAACTTAAATTGAAAGTGGCTAAACCATCATTATCATCATCACAAACTTCTAAAGGTGTCGTTGGATTGGCTATTGGGTTTTCTAAAACTTCGAGTGGCAATGCAGTGACATTATAACAACTGGTCATTGTATTCTCTAATCTTACATATACAGTGTCGTTATTTGCCGTCGTATTGATATAACCATCAAAAATTTCTGCTGTATCCATCTCTGCCCCTGACATATTCTCATGGAACGATACTTCTATTCCTGTTTGTCCATTTAATAGCTCCGCTTCTTTAGTACTTAATGGGAAGCCTACAAAACCATCCGTGTCGTCATCACATACTTGTAATGGTGTTACTGATGATACTATTGGTAATGGATTGACAATTAAATCAAAACTTGTCGTACCATAACAGTCTGGATGTAAAGGGTCTTCTACTCTTACATAAACAGTCTCAATATTTGGATCTGTATTACTATAAAGCGTCGGTAAGGCTCCTTCATTATTATCCGCATCGTCTTGGGTATCATGAAACGATACATTGTAAATCGATGGGTCTTGACCTGCTAGTATATCTGCTTCTTGGGTCGATAAATCAAATTGCTCTACACCATCGTTACTTACATCATCACAGGTCATCATATTTTCTGGCATATTGCCTATCGCTCGTGTGTTGACTGTTAATGTGAAATCGACTGACCCTGTAACGTTATAACAATTACTGTCACTTACACTCTCTATTCTTACATAGATATCTTGCGAATTACTCGTATTGGTATACAAATCTGGTAAGGCTCCTACACCCATCTCTGCATCTACAATACTCGTGTGATAAGTCACCGTGAAATCAGTCGGACTTTGACTACCTAATATCGTAGCAGTCTGTAAACCTAAATCAAAATCCCCAAAACCATCATTACTAAAATCATCACAAACCATTAAATTATTTACAACGTTAATCGTTGGTTGTATTGAAAAACCTAATGTTACTGTACTTGTTGAAAAACAACTTGTTCCATTGGCCACAACTCTTACATATAAAATTTCTCCATCAGTACCAGAATAAGAATTTGTAACAGTTACGGCTGCATTACCATTTTCAGCATCTGGTTGATTATTATGGAAAGAAACTGTATAATCCATTGTATCTAATGGATTTAAAATATCAGCAACTGCAGCGTCTAAATCAAAATTAGCTATGGTTGTAGCACTACACTCTGTTAATGCTATATCATTTAAAATGAAATCGTCAGCTATTGTAATAACGACTTCGTCTTCAGAAGTACAAGGATCACCAAATACCGCATCACTACCATCAGCAATTAAGGTATAAGTACCAGATTCTGTTACGGTAAGCGTAGAACTTGTCTCACCTGGTATAGTAACTCCGTCTTTTTGCCATTCAAAAGTATTAAAAGCTCCATTGAAAGAAGGATTAATCGTATAATCGGCACTGTTACATAATTCTTGATCATCCCCTAAATCAACTTGACAAATGATATCACAATTTGTTGTGGCATTAGAATTAGGATCTGGGTTTAAAACTAAATTAATAAAACCAGCAGATGTACTATAATTAGTTATTAATAAAACATAATAAGAATTAGCAGGTGCATTAGGTATATCTATCTGTTCTGTAGCAGCTGCAGAGAAACTACAATCTACTTGAGTACTAGCATTTAAATCATCTGCCCCACATTCTGGCTGAGCAAATGGTCCCCATATAATAAAATCTACATCATTTCCACCTCCAGTACCGTTAGGTCCTGAAGTCTGAGTTAAAGTAAAACTTAAATCACCTGCTTCATCACCTGTCTGTAAGAAATACCATCTTGGTCTAGGCTGAGATCCTAAACATCCATAATCGATACCTGCTTCAGCAGCTCCAGTCCCAACTGGAGAAGGTACATCACTAATACCATCACATATTGGTAAAGCACCAGCACAGGTATCATTATCTAAAACATTAACTTGAATTGAACTATCTGTACCTGAACAACCCAAAGGATTCGTATCGGTAACTGTAAGCGTCAATGTATAACTACCTGGATTGGGATAAGCATAGTTTACTGATTCCCCTGTAAGCATATCGCCATTACCAAAATCCCATGTGTAAGTTGCTCCAGTTCCATCTCCTGAAAAAGTAGCACTCCCATCAAAAGTAATTTGTTCACCTGGATCTACTTCAATAATTCCTGAAGCAGCAGGAGGGTTTGTACTATCTATTGAAGCAGTAATTGTTTGACAAGGAGTAAAACATAAAATATCTGCTGCCCAACCCGCTGATGTACCAGAATCATTAGATATAAATTCAATAGTAAGACAACCCGATGTATTAGCAGCTGTAGCAGATATTAGACCTGGATCCGTAGTTGGACCAAAATAACTACCTATTAAGTTAGCCGATGTATCATCACCATCATAAATGTTCATGGTATCCACATTAAGGCCTTGTTGAGTATCAAAAAGTGTAAAATCTAAAGCAACAAAATCCCCAGGAACATCTGAACATATAGTAGTTACAAAATTTTCATCTAGACTATAGTTTCCGAATTCCCCTCCAGAATCATAAAATACATCAGTACATTGGCTAAACGTACCATTTTGCATCAATATATCTTGAGAGAAAACTATACCTGAAGTTAAGAATATGAATAGGAGTAAAATATTTTTCATTATACTGTTTTATCAGTTAATATTAATTTTTAAGATTTTTTCTATACTGAGAAGTAATCTGAATAAAATAATTTGTATTGTCTATGCGATATAAATAAGTTCCATTTGCAAAAAAGTCTAATTTATATTTTAATGGATTAAAATTTGAAAGATCAATTTTAGTATCTCTTGTCAAATCCTCATTGTATGTATTTTGTAATGGCACTTGAGAAAGTAGCTTACATTTTTTCTGAGTTTTGACATTAGAATCTTCATAAATAAGAATTCTATTTCTTAGCAAATGCTTTATATCTTTTAAATACTCTTTTTGGTTGTATACAATTTCTTTTGCGCTAGATTGATAAACTTCATCTATCATTAGTTTCTCCTTTTCTGTTAATGGTGCATCAACATTTTCAGGAAAATGAATTGAACTTCTAATCGCTCCATTATTATTCTGGCTATACACGCTAAAAGTAAAAAGGAAAAATGTAAAGAGTATTAGTATTTTTTTCATGTTTATAGAGGTATTTTTAAAGTTTCGAAAATTAAGAAAATTTTAAAGAAACAGTTGTTAGTTTATCAAGGTAATTGGCATTTTAACGGTTTTAACTATATAACAGCTGTAATATTAAAACTCCTACCTTCTAGATGCTGTTTTTATTGTTTATCTTTGCGACTTGCTTTTAAAAATTTATAAATAAGATTTTACAATGAAAATCGATAGTGATTTTAATGATTTTGATGCTTTAGGTGATGACCATATAGGTACATCTAGCGAAACACCGTTACGAAAAGATGCTTTTAATTTATCTAGTTCAGAGAAAATAGAAATTATTAAAGGTGATGTTAAGCATATTATGGAAACTTTAGGCCTTGATTTAAATGACGATAGTCTAAGTGGAACCCCAAACCGAGTTGCCAAGATGTTTGTTAACGAAATTTTTGGAGGCTTAGATCCTGATAAGAAACCAAAGGCTTCTACATTTGACAATAAATATAAATATGGTGAAATGTTAGTAGAAAAAAACATTACCCTTTATTCTACTTGTGAGCACCACTTATTACCAATAGTAGGTAGAGCACACGTTGCTTATATTTCTAATGGGACAGTAGTTGGCTTATCTAAAATGAATCGTATCGTTGATTATTACGCAAAGCGACCTCAAGTGCAAGAACGCTTAACGATTCAAATTGTAAAAGAACTTCAAACTGTTTTAAATACTGAAGATGTAGCATGCGTTATAGACGCTAAACATCTATGTGTTAATTCTAGAGGTATTAGAGATATTGAAAGTAGCACTGTAACATCAGAATTTGGTGGGAAATTTAAAGAAAATGAAACACGCAGAGAGTTTTTAGACTACATTCAATTAGACACAAAGTTTTAGCTTGTTTTCTCTAAGCTAGTTTTTTAGTTTTGCTTATACATTTTTTCAAATTTGCATCATGCCATTATACGATATCAATCACATAAAAATATATAATACGCTTTCTGGTGAGAAAGAAGTATTTAAACCTATAACCGCTGGTCATATTGGTATGTATGTATGTGGCCCTACAGTGTACAGCAACGTGCATTTAGGTAACGTAAGAACTTTTATGTCTTTTGATATGATCTTTCGTTATTTTAAACATTTAGGTTATAAAGTAAGGTATGTAAGAAATATTACAGATGCTGGTCATTTAGAAAATGATGGTGATATTGGTGAAGATAAAATTACAAAAAAAGCAAGGTTAGAGGCTATTGAGCCCATGGAAATTGTACAACGTTATACTGTAGATTTTCATAATGTTTTAAATACTTTTAATTTTTTACCACCTAGTATTGAACCAACAGCAACTGGTCATATTATTGAGCAAATAGAATTAATTCAATCTATAATAGACAATGGTTTTGCATATGTTGTTAACGGATCAGTCTATTTTGATGTCCATAAGTATAATGAGTCTAATGAATATGGAATTTTAAGTAAGCGTAAACTAGAGGACTTAATTCATAATACAAGAGCACTTGATGGACAAAGTGATAAAAAAAATCCTCAAGATTTTGCGCTTTGGAAAAAAGCAGAACCAACTCACATTATGCGATGGCCATCGCCTTGGAGTGATGGATTTCCAGGTTGGCACCTAGAATGTACAGCAATGAGCACTAAATATCTTGGTGACTTTTTTGATATTCATGGTGGTGGAATGGACTTAAAATTTCCTCATCACGAATGTGAAATTGCACAAAACCAAGCAGCAAAAGGACAAGACCCAGTTAAATATTGGCTGCACGCTAATATGCTAGAGCTTAATGGAGCTCGTATGAGTAAATCTACTGGTAATTATATTAATCCTGCTGAATTACTTTCAGGCGATAATGATAAAATGTCTAAAGGGTATAATCCAAGTGTCATTCGTTTTTTTATGATGCAAGCCTCTTATAAAAGTGTTTTAGATTTGACAGATGACGGCCTACTAGCTGCAGAAAAAGGTTTCAATAGATTAATGGATGCTATTAGTTTAATTGACAATTTAAAAACAAATTCTACATCAACGTTTAATGTTTCAGAATGGAAACTAAAATGTTATGATGCTATGAATGATGATTTTAATACTCCTATTTTAATTGCTAATCTATTTGATGCTGTAAAGTTTATCAATCAGATAAAAGATGGAAGTGCAACTGTGACTGGTGATGATTTAGAAATATTAAAGCACACTATTGAAATTTTTACATTTGAAATTTTAGGCTTAATTAATGTTTCTAAAGAAAGTAAAGGAAGTGATAAACTTGCTGGTGTTGTTGACATTTTAATCAATATGAGGAAAGAAGCAAGGCTAAATAAGGACTTTGCTTTATCTGATAAAATTAGAAATGAATTAGCTGAAGCTGGCATTCAGTTAAATGATAGCAGAGAAGGCACAACTTTTACGACTAATTAATAGTGAAAAAGATTCTTACATACCCTTTTTTATTTCTAATTAAGATATATCAAACTTTAATTTCTCCAATAACACCTGCAACATGTAGATATCAACCTACATGTTCGCATTATGCAAAAGAAGCGCTTGAAGTACATGGCTTTTTTAAAGGTAGTAAGTTAGCTATAAAGCGTATTTTTAGTTGTCATCCTTGGGGAGGAAAAGGTTTTGATCCGGTTCCGCCAAAAGACCATTAATATTCCGTTAATCTCGTTTTCAATCCTTTTCAAAATATTATATTTACAACATAAAGTAAACACCTATGCATTTTTTACAAATTTCTTGGGATCCAATTAAATCTATTGACTTAGGTTTTTTCGAGCTTCATTTTTACAGTGTCATGTGGATAGTAGCCTTTATTCTAGGCTTCTACATCATAAAGCGTATCTGGAAAAAAGAAAATCAATCTGAAGAATCCTTAGATTCCTTGTTCATATATTCAGTGCTAGGTATTATGCTAGGTGCTCGTCTGGGACATGTTATTTTTTATCAATCCGAACTTATTACCGAAGATTTCTTCAGTATTTTTCTCCCTTTTAAATTTAAAGGTGGATTAGAATTTACAGGTTTTCAAGGTTTAGCAAGTCATGGTGCTGCCATTGCAATGATTATCTCTATGTATCTTTTTAATAAAAAGATATTAAAGAAAACAGTGCTCTGGATTTTGGATCGCGTGGTAGTCCCAGTTGCTTTAGGTGCAGTATTTGTTAGGATAGGAAACTTTATTAATTCTGAAATTATTGGTAAATTCACAGAGTCTGATTTTGGGGTAGTTTTTAAACAACTTGGAGAAACGGAACCAAGGCATCCTGCACAATTATATGAGGCCTTCTCATATATTTTTGTATTTCTAATTTTGTTATATTTCTACTGGAAAACTAAAAAATCTGAGCAACAAGGCTTTTTATTTGGGTTGTTTTTAGTTCTTCTTTGGACAGTGCGATTCTTTGTTGAAAATGTAAAAGTTAGTCAAGGAGGGATTGAAAAATATTTTGGCGATTATTTATCTACTGGACAACTTCTTAGTATACCATTCATATTAATTGGTCTTTATTTTATGTTTATATATAAACCTAAAACAAAAATAGTCTAACCATTTTGAAATTTTTTGGTACATATCTCTTGTTTTTCTTATGCCTCGTATTTATTGTTAGCTGTAAAGAAGATAAGCCAACAAAAGCTGAAGACAAAGTTGTTGTTACTTTTAAAAAAGAAGGTGCACTTAATATTCTAAAAGGGGACTCTGATTCTGTGGTAAAGACTATAGCAATAGAAATTGCCGATAATGATTATGAAACTCAAACGGGTTTAATGTATAGAACTAAACTTGAGACCAATCACGGAATGCTTTTTATATTTCCAGATTTGCAACCAAGAAGTTTCTATATGAAAAACACTAAGATCCCTTTAGATATTATCTACATAGACGAAAATAAAACTATAGTAAGTTTTCAAAAAGATGCTAAGCCTTTTGATGAGACTTCGCTTCCATCTAATGCTCCTGCTAAATATGTTTTAGAAATTAATGGAGGACTTTCGGATGAGTGGCAACTTGAGATTGGAGATAGGGTTGATTTCATTTTAATCAATGAGTAATCCTGAAAATTTATGCATTAAAACACCCGTAGGACATAATTTAAGTCTAACCCTTTTTAAGCCTAAAACTTCAATTCATAAAACTATCATTATTTCTTCCGCAACCGGATTTTTGTAGCATTACTATTATAACTTTGCTACTCATTTCTCCGAATTAGGATATACTGTTTATTGCTTTGACTATTTTGGAATTGGTAAATCAAGTAGAAGTATTACTCAACTCAAAAAAAATACAATTACTCTAAAAGCTTGGGGAGAAAATGATCAAGCCTAAGTTATAGATCATGCCAAATCTAAACATCCCAAACACCAAATAATAGTAATTACGCATAGTATTGGTGGACAAATTTTAGCTTTTAATAAATCTATCTGTCATGTAGACACTCTAATTACTATAGTTTCACAAAGTGGTTATTGGAAGTATTGGAAAGGTTACGAGCGTATTAGAATGTTTACATTTTGGTATATATTAATTCCAACACTAACTCCATTATTTAGTTATTTCCCAGCTAAGAAAATTGGTCTGTTCGAAAATTTACCTAAACAAATGGCCTACCAATGGGAACGTTGGGGAAAACATAAAGATTATATTTTAAGCGAATTCGATTTTGAAGACCTTCAATTCAAAAATTATGATAAGCATTTACTTTCATTAAGTTTTCCTAAAGATGAATATGCTTCTAAATCTTCAGTAGATTGGTTGGCAAAACAATTTATCAATGCAAATATTGAAAGACGTCATATAATTCCTGAAAAATTAGGAATTGAAAACATTGGACCTTTTGGATTCTTTAGAAGTAAATTTAAGGATTCATTATGGGAAATGACAAACGAATGGATCGAATCAAATGGTTAAACACCTATTAGTTAAATATTAAATTCTCTTAAAAAGAAAAATGCCTTTCTTTACAGAAAGGCATTTTAGGTTCTGAAACAAATTCAGAACAAAATTATATCAGAAACTTAAGCTTCGTCTTCTTCTTTTACTTTTTTCTTTAATGATTCTGCCGCATCACCTTTCTTAGCAGTATCGTACATTAATGGTGTTGCGATAAACATCGAAGAATATGTACCAACTAAAACACCAACTATTAATGCAAATAATAAACCTCTTAATGAATCTGCACCAAAAGCGAACATTGCTAATAACACAACCAATGTTGTTACAGAGGTATTTAATGTTCTACTCAATGTACTATTTAAAGACGCATTAATTGTTTTTCCGAATTCCCATGAGGTATGTTCATTTAAGAACTCTCTAATTCTATCAAATACAACAACCGTATCATTTAACGAGTAACCAATAACCGTTAAAATTGCCGCAATAAAGGCCTGGTCAATCTCCATACTAAATGGCATAAACTTCCATGTTAATGAGAAGATTCCTAATACAATTAATACATCATGGAATACTGCAGCTACTGCACCTAACGAGAACTGCCATCTCTTAAATCTAAATAAGATATACAAGAATACAACAACTAAAGATCCTAAGACTGCCCATAATGATGATGTCTTAATATCATCAGCTATAGTAGGACTTACTTTACTAGATGACATTTTACCAACTTTGGCATCACCTGACCCATCTAAGAATTCTTGATAAGTCATACCATCTGGAAGATACTTTTGTAAAGCTCCAAATAACTTAGACTGAACTTCTTCATCTACTTCAGTAGAATTCTCATCAACTTTGTATTTTGTAGAAATCTTTAATTGATTATCACCACCTATAGTTTTAACCTCAGCACTATTAAATACAGCATTAAGATCACTCTTCACTTCTTCAATACTCATAGGTTGTTCAAAACGTACTTGGTACGTTCTACCACCTACAAAATCAATTCCTTGATCTAGTTTGTTTGTAAATAAAGATCCTAAACTTGCTAATAATAATACTCCAGAAATCACATAAGCAATCTTACGTTTCTTTAAGAAATTAATATTTATGTTCTTAAATAGACCTTTGGTCATTGCTGTAGAGAAATCTAATTTTCCGCCTCTATTTGCATACCAATCTAGTAATAATCTAGTGATGAATATCGCTGTGAATAATGAGGTTAAAATACCAATGATTAAAGTCGTAGCAAAACCTTTAATTGGCCCAGTACCAAATACAAATAATATTAAAGCAGTTAAACCTGTTGTAATATTCGCATCTAAAATTGATGATAATGCATTTGAAAAACCATCTTTAATTGATTCTTTCTGCGATTTTCCTTTTGCCAGTTCTTCTCGAATACGTTCAAAGATAAGTACGTTTGCATCGACCGAAATACCAATAGTTAATACAATACCTGCAATACCGGGTAAAGTTAATACGGCTCCTAAACTTGCCAATACACCAAATATTAATAAGATATTTAATAGTAAAGCAATATCTGCGAATATACCTGCTTTACCATAGTAAAAAACCATCCAAAGTAAAACAAAAGCTAAGGCGATAATGAATGATTTCATACCACTATCAATCGCCTCTTGTCCTAAAGAAGGTCCAATTTCTTCTGCTTGAACAATCTCAGCAGAAGCAGGTAATTTACCAGCTCTTAATACGTTAGCTAAATCAACCGCTTCAGTTAACGAGAATGATCCTGAAATTTGTGATCTACCACCAGCAATTGCCCCAGAAGATACACTTGGAGCAGAATACACAATATTATCTAAAACAATGGCAATGTACCCTTGTGTCTCGTATGCTTTCTTAGTCATTTCTTCCCAAGTCTTAGAACCTTTCGCATTCATTTGCATACTTACTGCTGGTCTACTTAGTTGATCGTAATCTTGTCTAGCATCAGTAATAACTGCACCACTTAATTCTGGTTGATCGTCTCTATTACTTTTAATAGCATACAATTGTGCAAATTCAGAATCCTTTTCTTGAATTCCCCATACAAACTTTGCATAACGCATCTCAGCAGGTAAAGTTGCTCTATTCTTAGAACTATTTAATTCCGCTAACACTTTTTCCTTATCCTTAGCTAGAAAAGTTCCAATTATTGAACCTCCGTTACCATAACCTTGAATTCCTAATGGATTTACGTCTGCAACATTAGTGCTATCTGATTCTATCTGACCTGTTAAATCATCAATCACATCTGCCGTAGTATCTTCCTCTGTTTGCGCTACATCTTCTGCTACTTCTTCTTCAGTTTCCTCAGCTTTGTTTGCTTCAACTAAAGCTTGGTTAACTTGGAAAAGGTAAGGTGTCATTTCCTGAGATTTGTATGTTTCCCAAAATTGTAACTGTGCTGTTTTTGTAATGATATCTACAACACGCTTTTTATCCTTAGCACCTGGTAATTCTATTAAAATACGACCAGAATTTCCTAAACGTTGAATGTTTGGTGACGAAACACCAAAACCATCAATACGATTTCTTAATACTTCAAATGCAGAAACTATTGATTCATCAATTTTAGTTTCAATGATACCTTTAACTTCATCATCTGACATATCAAATTTAATGACATCACTCAAATCACGATTAGCGAAAATATCTGGAGATGCTAATTTCGTATCCCCTTTTATAGCATCGAAAGCTCTAAAGAAAGACTCTAAATAAGATTCTTGTGCATCTGTCTGTAAGTCTTCAGCATCATCTAATGCTTTGTTAAAAACAGGGTCACTACTATTATTAGCTAACCCTTTTAAAATATCCTTTACAGAAATTTGTATGATGGCATTAATACCACCTTTAAGGTCTAAACCTAATTTCATGGCATTACTCTCAACCTCTGAATAAGTGTATTGAGATACACCTAATAAATTATAAACTTCAATAGGTTCAAATTCATCACCTACTTTAATTTTAGACGTCTTTAATGAATCTATATAGTTAATTTCAGCCTGATTTCTCAAATCCTGATAGCTATTTACAGTTTCATCATACTGTGCTACAGCTGCAGTTTTAGCAGCATCCTCTATTTGATTGGCTTTAAATGTAAATGATAATTGGTAGATACTTACCAAGCCAAATAAAATAGCGAAAAGCTTAATTATTCCTTTGTTTTGCATTGTTATAGTTATTTAGTGTCGAATTTTAGATTAAAATTTATCCGCGCAAATATAGAGTTTACGCTCTAATCCGACAATTGTTTTTTTATGTTATAAATGTGTTTAGCTTTTTGATTGATTTATAAAAGCTATTGAAAATACTTGGGAATTATTTTAGATTCTAAATTCCCTTTTTGAAGGGCCTGCTCTAACTTCAGGAATGATATTAGATATATGATCAAATGCGAGAGCAATAGTAGTATATCTTTTAATTTCGAACTCTACAGTTCTACTTATGTAGTTTGAATTAAGGATTCCGTTTGGAAGATGGTCTGTAGGATTATTAAAGCGATCTGTTTTTTGATTCAACTCTGTGATTTGAATTCCGTCAAAATGCCAGTTTGTATCCGCATCTTTTTGAATTTCAGAAATGTTGAGCTTGTAATCATTTTCATTACTATTCTCTGGATAATCACTAGAACGATTTTCATCAGATTGATATGCAAGCTTTAAACTGCCTTCATTAGAAAGTATATTCTGAATTCGATTTACATCTGCATCGCTATAATATGTGATTTTGAGTTTTCCATCTTCATGTTGCCCAATACTAATATGTAAGACACCAATACTTTGAAGTTTTTCTTTTACATCTTCAATAGTGGTATTTGCGTCTTCAGAAGAAATATTTTCATTAGAAAACTGAATAACAATCTGTTGATTAGGTACTATTGTATTATCTAAATACGTTCCTAAAAACGTAAAAAGAAGAATAATAATTCCTAATTGCAATCTAATTTTCATGCGCCAAATATAGAAAAATTATAGGTTTATCTATAGTATTTAGGCATGTATACTTTAAAATTAAATTTCTGGAATAACAGATTTTGGCACTTTAGGTTCTTTAGCTTTCTTAATTGGTTTTTTACCATAACCAATAAGCATATATGAATGATTAGGAAAAAGCTTATTAAAACCAATCGCAGTAAGCATACTCAAACTAATTAAAAGTAGAATAACAACTATATATAACATTAACGAATAATTTTCAAAACTTATATCGAGGTAGCTTTTTAAAATCATTAAAAATTTTAAAAAATATACATGCAAAAAGTAAATCGCAAAACTGGTATTAGCTAAACTATTGATAAATTTACTTTTTACATGTTCAAAACGATGTAGCCAAATCATAAAAAACAAGCAAAGAAATACCATCTTAAATATTAAAAGATCGACACCATTATAGACTAGAAAGTGAGTTTTATAAAGTCCAACATCGCCCAAATTTGTTTGCAAAAAGATGAAGAATATAACAACTAATAGCAAATAGACATCTTTGCCCTTTAATAATTCATAAATTTTATCTTTATGAATTGCGCATATTATTCCCATTAAATATAATGGTGTAAAATAAATTAAAGATTGAAAGGCTTGAAAAAGAAAAGTACGTTCGTAAGGTCTTTGCACAAAAGACGCAACAATTAAAAGGAAACTAAATATGAATAGTTGCTGCTTTAATTTTAGCTTAATAAACTTCACATGTAATGGCGACAAAACTGCCATAATCATTACGAAGGGAATATACCAATATGCCGTAATGTGAGCACCAGAAATCAAATACTTAAAGGTTGAAATAGAATTCCAAAACAACTTATTCAATTGATTAGACTCTATTAAACCAGAATTATCCCAATAGAATGGCATAGTCATTAAACCCATAAATATTGGTAATATGGATAAAAATAAATAAGGTTTAAAAAAACGATTCACCCTTGCTTTAAAAAAATTAGAATACTCGTATTTTTTGTATAAAACGAGATAAAACAAAAAGCCAGAAATAAACGAAAAATTTAGTGTAGAGCCACTAATAGCATTAAAAAAAAATTTGCTGGTAAACGTATCCAATTTTACATCAGAAACAAATTGCGCATGCACGGCAATAATAAAAATAATTGCTAATGCTCTGTAATGGTTAAGGGAATTTAAATACTTCATGTTTGGGGCATTACAAGTATATATAGTTTAACTCATCTTAATAGGTTTAAATGAGTTGACAAATACTCAGAATAATCCAAATGTATGTTTGAACCAAATATCAGTCAATAAAAATAGATTAAAGCACTAAAATTATCCATAAAAATTTCTTTTTGATAAAAATCATCGATGAAATGACTATAAATGTACATAATCCTAGTGATACGTTATAAATCAAAAAGAGGTCTGAAAAATTCAGACCTCTTCTATTTTTTACGCTTATTATGATTTCTTATAACTCTAACAATCCATTTGTTTTCTTAACACCTTCAGCACTTTCAGCCATATGTGCTTTTTCAGCAGCACTTAATGGAACATCAATAATTTTTTCAATTCCGTTTCTACCTAAAATTACAGGTACACCAATACATAAGTCGTTTAATCCGTATTCACCTTCTAAAAAGGTAGAACATGGAAATATTTTCTTTTGATCGCAAGCAATGGCCTGAACCAAACCACTTACAGCTGCACCTGGCGCATACCAAGCAGAAGTTCCTAATAATTTTGTTAGAGTAGCTCCACCTACTTTGGTATCTGCTGCAACTTGATTTAAACGATCTTCTGATAAAAACTCAGATACTTTAATACTATTTCTTGTTGCATGTGATGTTAAAGGCACCATACCTTTATCACTATGTCCACCAATCACCATACCATCAACATCGCTAATTGGAGCTTCTAAAGCTTCAGCTAATCTATATTTAAAACGTGCAGAATCTAATGCTCCACCCATTCCAATAATTCTATTTTTTGGAAGATCTATTGTTTTATGAGCTAAATAAGTCATTGTATCCATAGGATTACTAACAACTATTAAAATCGTATTTGGTGAGTGTTCTACTAAACTTGCAGAAACTGATTTTACAATCCCAGCATTAATACCAATTAATTCTTCGCGTGTCATACCTGGTTTACGAGGAATACCAGAGGTAATTACACAAATATCACTATTTGTAGTTTTAGAATAATCGCTTGTACTACCTGTAATCTTAGTATCAAAACCATTTAAAGATGCTGTCTGCATAAGATCCATTGCTTTTCCTTCTGCATAACCTTCCTTTATATCCAACAACACAACCTCAGAGGCAAAATCTTTTATGGCAATATATTCTGCACAACTTGCACCAACTGCTCCTGCACCAACTACTGTTACTTTCATTTTCTTTTAAATTTTTTAATGTGAAACTATACGTTTAAAACGATTGCAAAATTACGAATAAAAATGCTGTAAATGAAAAAAGCACAAGAGTAAATCTTGTGCTTTAATGCCATATTAAAACCTTTGAGAAAACTAGGTATTTTCATTATTAAAATATAGTCTCTCCTTCATTTGGATTGTAAACGTAGTCAAAAGTATAATATCTTCCATTTGCAGGATTAGATGGATCTTGATCCAAATAATAGCTAATGATTTCGACTTTAGCGTAACGTCCGTCTCTAGTTCGGAACACGAGAACTTTCCCAGGAATTTTTGTAATGAGATTAGTCATAAAGTTATAGTTATACCAACCATTATCACTTCCTGTTGTAATTGCAAAACCTTCTGTACCATCTTGAGCAAAAGTTAAGCCATCAACAGAGGTTACATTAGCTAATGTACCATCTACTATTACTGCACCAGCATTACCATTACGTTCTGGTTCATCTGCAGTGCCAGTTTGAGCACCACCATTTATTGCAATTGTTGTACCTCTAAAAGCAATATCCCAATCTGTAGCACTAGTTGTCTGCATTCCAGTAGAAAAATCAAATCTAGTGAATTCACCACCAATAGGCTGACCTTGGCCTCCAGTTTGTGGTGCGCTTAGGTTTTCTATGGTTACAGATTCCAGATCGATACGAGATGGACCATTGTCATCATCAGAGCTGCAAGATGCAAACCCTATAAATAAAGCGAGTAATGTGAGTGTTTTAAAAGTGTTCATTGTTTTCATTTGTATTAAATTATTGTGTTAAAAATTATAATTAAGTCTTGTGAATAATTGAATTCCGTTAAGATTTGGAATATTATTATCGGTATGATTTAAAAAATTTCTGGCACCAACTTGTAAATCAAAATGGTCTTCAAATTGTTTTGTAGCTGCAATATTTACAGTTACAAAACCAGCAACAAAGCTATCATCATAAGTATCTAAAATAGCATTGCCATTAGTATCAAACTGACCATATTTACTTCTGTAAATAGTACGTAAATTGAAATTGGTTTTAATTTTAGGAATCGTATAAAATATTTTAAGATTGGCTGTATGACGCGAGCGGTTTACTAAACCAAAGTAATCAGAACGTTCTACTAAAATGGTTCTTCCTGCATCATCTATAGTAAAAACTTCTTCATTTTTTATTTTATCGAGCTGTGCTTTATCGTAAGTGTACAATAATTGATAACCACCGCTAATTCTTAAATTTTCATTCCAATTATAGGTAGCATCTAATTCTACACCAGTAAAAAAGACTTCATCAAAATTGCGATAGCTAAATACGTTTTGCCCATTGACTTTACGCGCAATAACCTGTGTATCTATCAGGTTTTTGAAATCGTTTCTGAAGCCATTTATGCTAACATTCCAATTATCTTTAGTATAGCTCGCACCTAAGTTGATACCAATTGAACTTTCTGCTTTCAACGGATTATTAAATTGATTAATAGGAACAACAACATCGAGAATTTGCCCAGCAGCTTCTAATTCTTGCAACTTATCTAAAGCAACATTATAACCCAAAACGGTATAGCCAACCGCAGAATTGGTGAAATCGAAGAACAGTTGCCTAAAATCTGGTGCTTTAAATCCATAACCAACAGAACTTTTTAGTGCGATGTCATAGGTGATATTATATCTTAAAGCCAGTTTTGGACTAAATTGATTACTGTATTCCGAATGATTATCAAAACGACCACCAACTATAACACTCAAGTCTTGTAGAGGTTTTACATCCCACTGTGCATAGATGTATTGCGAATTGAAATTAACCTGATTATCAAAAAACGAACGGTCCAATTCGTCATATTGGTAGCCTAAACCAGTTGTAATTTCACCCGAATTCTTTAAGTTGTAAACAGCTCTAACTTCTGGCCTTATGAGATATTGATTAAAGTTACTATCAAAAAGGACATCACCAGTTACCGGACTTTGAGAAGATTCGTTCGCTCTATAATTTGTGAAATAGAATTCATATTCAAAACGCAGTTTATCATGCCATTCGTGATTGAGTCGTAAGTGCGAGTTCCATTCTGTTTCTTCGGAGTCTCCCTCAAAAAGATCATCAGCAGATTCAAAACTATTTTCTTGTGTTTGGGTGTAAAAGCGTGTGGAACTAAATAGTTTTAATTGGTCATTAAAATCATAAGTTAATCTGCCGTTTAAAGTGTAATTTTCAAAAGGACTCACTGTTTGTCCTGCAGTTTCTGGTGTTAAATCATAACCTTCGCTAGAAAAGCGATTTATAAAAATACCATAGCCTAATTTTTCAAATTTCTGATTTATATTAACATTCGCGTCCAATTGGGTGAAAGAACCAGCTCTAAAAGAAACATTACCACTAGGTTTGCTAGATTTAGGTTTTTCAGTGATGATATTAACGACGCCACCCATGGCTTCGCTGCCATAAAGTGCACTCGATGGCCCTTTTACCACCTCGATTTGCTTTATGTTACCGACAGTTAATCTGCTCAAATCAAAATTACCAGCACTTCGTCCTACCAAAGGCACACCATCAATCATAATCATTATATAATCTGAATTTATCCCTTGTATTTGTAAACCTTCAAAACCACTTTCGTCTGGTATTACAATTAAACCAGTTTGTTCAGCTAAAATTTCATTCATACGAATAGTGCCTGTCTGTTTTATCTGCTTTTTAGATATTAAAGTCACTGGTAGAGGAAGCGATGATAATTGTCTTGGTGTACGTGTAGCAGTAACAACAACCTCATTTAATTCTTCAATTTTAGTAGAGTCTTTTTCAATCTCTTTATTTTCTTGAGCTTGAGAGTTACTCAGAAAAAAAAGTATAAAAAAAAGAAGAATATTATTTTTATTTAGACTCATTCTATTTAAATTTGTCGCAAATATAAAAGTTATTTTAATTCATTCTAAATAAGAATAGAGAATTTTTTAATTAAATTTTTAATCAACAATAAAATAAAAATGCCATGAGTAAAAAATTAGCAATTTTAACCAGTTTAGTAATAGCATTTTCATTATATGCAAATGCTCAAAAAAAGAAAAAACAAGATAAAGAGGCTATTAAAGAAATGTGTGGTTGCTTTGAGGTGACCTTTAATTTTGCAGAAACCTTTCAGTACAGTGAAGATTCATTGTATAAACCATCTAAGTCAAAAGTGTCTAAAGCTTTAGAGTGGGCACAATTAGTAAAGGATGATAAAAATAAAGTATCTATTCAACATTTATTACAAGTAGGTCGACCAGATAAACCAATGATTGTAAAGCATTGGCGACAAGATTGGTTATATGAGAATACAGTACTATATGAATACAATGGTGATAATAATTGGACGTTTGTTAACAAATCGAAAGATGAAGTCGAAGGACAATGGACGCAAAAAGTATTTCAGGTAGACGATAGTCCACGTTACGAAGGATCAGGAACTTGGGTACATGTTGATGGTAAAAGTTATTGGGAAAATACAACAACAGCACCATTACCAAGACGCGAATATACAAAGCGAAGCGATTACAATATTACTAAAAGAGGTAATCGACAAGAGATTACAAACTTTGGTTGGGTACATGACCAAGACAATGCTAAAGTTATAAGAGAAAGCGGTAAAGACGATGTAATCCTAGCTGAGGAAAAAGGTTACAATACCTATAAAAAAGTAGATGATAGTCGTTGCCAAGCAGCACAAGATTGGTGGACAGAGCACCAAGCTAAATGGACATTGGTAAGAACAAAATGGGAAGTGGTTTATGGTCGTAACGCAGATTTAACGCTTAAAACTAAAGTCGATAATAAAGCATTATACAAGCATCTTTTTGATGATGAAGTGACTTCAAAGGAAGATATAGAACAAGTGATTGAATCTTTTGTAAAGTAAACCATTATGACATTGAGAAATTATATAACCCTTATGATACTTTGTGTGTCATTTTCATCCCTTTTTGCCCAAGAATCTAATATTTTTTTGAGTCGTGACTATTGGAAATCAAATCCATCAATAGCAGATATTGATAAAAAGATGGCCAGTGGCCATTATATCTCAGCACTTAATAACAATGCTTTTGATGCCGTTTCTTATGCGCTGATAGAAAAGGTTGATAACAGTACAATTAAACATCTTTTATCAAAAGAAGGTAACGGAGTCAATAAACTCACACACGACGGGAGAACTTATATTTTCTGGGCAGCTTACAAGAATAATTTAGAGATAATGACTTATTTGGTCAACCAAGGTGCCAAAACTGATATTATAGATAGTCATGGGTATTCGGTTTTAAATTTTGCGGCATCCACTGGGCAAATCAATACAAAGCTTTATGACTTTTTAATATCTCACGGAGCGAATCCTACAATTGAAAAAAACCATAGTGGGGCCAACGCCCTATTATTAGTAGCCCCTTTTCTAAAGGATGAGTCATTAATAAAGTATTTCGTTTCTAACAAGGTAGATATAAAAAGTACAGATAATAAAGGGAATGGAATTTTTGATTATGCTGCAAAAGGCGGTAATAAGATGGTATTACAAATGCTTATTGACAAGGGTATAAATTCTGCATCTGGTAATGCTATGGTTATGGCAAGTCAAGGTACTAGAGGAAAAAAGAACACATTAGAGGTGTATAAATTTTTAGAATCAAAAGGACTTAAGGTTAATGCAATTGGTGATAATGGTAGAAATCCGCTACATGCAATTGCATATAACTCAGAAGATTTAGAAACCTACAAGTATTTTATAAAAAACGGTGTTGATATTAATCAACAAGACCAAGTTGGTGACTCACCTTTTATGAATGCTGCTAATAGCAACACTTTAGAGGTAGTTAAATTTCTTTCGTCCTATGTAAAAGATATTAATGCTAAAGACGAAAACGGACGCTCTGCATTAGCTATGGCGATAAATATAAATGATGTTGAAGTTGCTGAATTTTTAATTGAAAATGATGCTGATATTAGCACAATGGATACAGAAGGCAATTCCTTAGCTTATTATTTGCTAAATACATTTAGAACTAACAAGCCAGAAGTATTTAATGCTAAACTTAATTTGCTAAAAGAAGTAGGTTTAGATTTATCTAAAACACAAGGCAAAGGAAAAACACTATATCACATCGCAGTAGAAAAGAATAATCTAGAGTTATTAAAGCGTATAAATGATTTTAAAATTGATGTCAATGCTAAAAATGATGATGGCTTAACGCCATTACATCTGGCAGCTATGAAGGCAAATAATCAAGATATACTAAGATATTTAATAACTATTGGTGCTGATAAAACGGTTAAAACAGATTTTGAAGAAACTGTTTACGACTTGGCCAAAGAAAATGAATTGCTTCTAAAAAACGATATTAACATCAGTTTTTTAAAATAATAATCTACCACAAGTTCCCTTCTTGGGAAGGGTTAGGGATGGGTTAAAAGAAAAAAATAAACAATGAAAAAAATAAATATACTCAAAATAGCACCTTTACTAGTCTTAACTGTTTTTCTATTATTTGGGTTTACTGTGAAACAACCAACTTCGACATATAAATGTATGATTCAGATGACCAATTATACAGGTGAAGGTGCTTATATTGTTGTATCGCTTCTAAATCCTGAAGGCGAATATGAAAAAACTTTATGCGTACAAGGAGATGATGATGAGTGGTATTTTGATATTACAGAGTGGTGGAAATTCCAAGGAAAAAAGCGCGCAGATATCGATGCGATTACAGGTGCGACTATAAGTGGAGGTGAACGTGCTATTTCTGTAATAGAAATTGAGGATACATATATAGATAAAGGCTACAAAATTAGATTTGAAACTGCCGTAGAAGACCAAGAATACCATGTAGATGATGTACAGTTTGAATTGACTTCAGAAACTCTGAAATCTAAAGTTGAAGGCAAAGGTTTTATTAGATATATCCGATTAATGCCACAATAAATAGTAGTTAAGTATGACGATTTCTATATGGAGATACATTCATTTAGCTTTGGCTCTTGTCTCAGCAATATTCATTTTTTTAGCGACCATAACTGGTATTATTCTAGCGTTTGAGCCGATTTCAAATCAGTTACAACCATTTTCAGCAAACAACGATAGTGCTTTGTCTCTATCAGTAACGCTAGAGACTTTACAAAATGAATACGATGAGATTGTAACGCTCACCAAAGATGACAATGCGTTTTTAATTGCTTCGGTCATTACAAAACAAGGGAAAAGTGATACGTTTTACATCAACCCTTTTACAGGAGAAAAATTAGGTAACCTTATAAAAAAGGCACCAATTTTTGAATTTGCTACAAATCTGCACCGTTCTTTATTTTTAAAATCTACTGGTCGTTTTTTAGTAGGTTTATTTTCATTCTTTTTGTTGTTGATTTCAATAACAGGACTTAAATTAATCTTGAAACGCCAAGGCGGTTTTAGACGTTTCTTTTCTAAAGTTGTTAAAGAAAATTTCAACCAGTATTACCATGTAGTTATTGGGAGATATGCTCTAATTCCGATTATAATAATTACGTTGACTGGTGTTTTTCTATCACTCGAAAAGTTTGACGTTTTACCTTCAAGTCAAATTAAACATAATACTGTTGCGGCTAATTCAAATACGGCAAAAATTAGTATTCAGGACTTTGAATTATTTAAAGTAACCACTTTAAACGAATTTAAATCTATTGAATTCCCATTCTCCGATGAGGAGGAAGATTATTTTATTCTAAAGCTTAATGACCAAGAACTATATGTGAATCAATACTCTGGCGATATTATTAGCAAAGCAGAAATGCCCTTATTAAAAGTACTATCAAATTGGAGTATGGTTTTACATACAGGGCAGGGTACTATCATTTGGTCTGTAGTTTTATTGCTCACGTGTTTTGCGATTTTGTTTTTTATGTATTCTGGTTTTGCAATGAGCTTAAAACGTAAAAATGAAACGTCTAAAATCAACAATATTTTTAATAAAGATGAAGCCGAATATATAGTTTTAGTAGGCTCAGAAACAGGAAGTACCTTAGGTTTAGCAAAACAGTTTTTTGAAGCTCTAATAGCGGATGGGCAATTTGTTTTTATCGATGAACTCAATAGTTATACAACATACAAAAAAGCAAAATGGTTAGTGATTTTTACAGCAACCTACGGCGAAGGTGACGCACCTGCAAATGCTAAAAATTTTGAAAAGCTATTACAAACTGTTAGCCAACAGCAAACGATTAGCTATTCAGTGGTTGGTTTTGGATCATTAATGTATCCAGAGTTTTGTAAATATGCGATTGTAGTAGATTCATTATTGCAAAAACACCCTAATTTTATTCCGAACCTTCCACTATTCAAAATTAATAATCAGTCGTTTAAAGCTCTGAAAACATGGATTTTACAATGGAATGGATCAACACGGCGAAACATAAAAGTTAAAGCCATTCCAACTAAAGCTAATAAAAAGCAACAGATAGATTTTGAAGTCATAAAAAAATCAGCATTAAATATAGATGATACATTTTTGCTACAATTACGACCTAAGTTCATAAAAAAATTTCAATCAGGTGATTTGTTAGGATTTTATCCAGAAGATGATGGTATAGAACGTTTGTACTCTATAGGAAGAGTAAGTGATATTATGGTGTTAAGTATTAAGAAGCACGAGTTCGGGATTTGTTCAAATCAACTCCATAATTTAAAACCAAATATGATGACCAAAGCTAAAATAAAACGAAACTTAGATTTTCATTTTCCTACCTACGCCAAAGAAGTAGTAATGATTGCTAACGGAACGGGTATAGCACCATTTTTAGGTATGATTAACCAAAATAACACTGATATAAAAACACATTTGTTTTGGGGAGGACGCACACAGGATTCACTAAAAATTTATTCAGAATTTATAGATACAGCATTTAAAGATAAAACCCTATCAAGTTTTCATATCGCCTATTCTCAAGAACAAGAAGAGAGAGTTTATGTACAAAACCTCATTGAAGAAAAAGCTGACTTTTTTGCACAAGTTCTAAAAAACGAAGGTGTGATTATGATTTGTGGCGCCATAGCGATGCAAAATAGAGTATTAGAAGTTTTAAATTCGATAACACTAGAAAAATTAAAGCAACCATTGAGTGTTTTTGAAAACAACGAACAACTAAAGATGGATTGCTATTAAACTATAAAAATTATGGGGAATAAAGTCATTTTGCTAGCGCGTGTTAAAAGTGGTGAATTACACTTTTGCCAAGATTGTAAAGCGTTTCATCTTATTTTTAATAATTTATTTTTTGCTTTTACACCGAAAGAATTAGATGAACTTAGGTCTTATGTAAACGGCTTAGAAGTTGATTATTGGGAACATAAATATGGGTGCACTAATCTAGTTCGTAAAATACCCATACCTACGTCTCAAGAAAATCTGGCTTTAATGTTTAATAGGCAGGAGGTTAGTGAACTCAAAACTTTATTAGCTTTTGATAAAAATAGTAAAATGAAGGTTTCTGAGCTTTTAAATATTTGTGATATTGATTATAACTTTATCTTAAATTGAATTAGCGATTTAAGTAAAAAAGCATAAGAGTAAATCTTGTGCTTTTTATTTATAATAAAATCAGAAAATTAATTATTTAAATCCTAGATTAACACCTAAAGAAAATACGTTAAACTCTGACATATGGTATTCTGCATTTAGTCTAAAAAAACCAAGCTTTAGTTTTATACCACCTGTAGCTCTTACTGCAGAAACTTCACTAGAAACAGAAAACGGATCTATAATAGTTTGCGTCGTTAAAACACCATCAGTTACTCTATAATTTCCTAATAAATCTGATTCAGATTTTCCTTTTATATAACCTAAACCACCGTAAAAGTTTATAACAGGTAGTTTGGTAGAGGCTATTAACTGAAATAACCATGTATTCGTTTTGTTCTCCAATCTTTGATTTTCACCGTCAATTCCTGATGAGTCAGTAATATCATATGAACCATCAATATGGTTATATGCTACTAAACCAGAAACTGCAACTGGCCATAGCTTATCCGCAGGTAACCATTGTGTAAATTCTAGTTGTAAACCTGCTCCATACATACTAAGGCTTACCTCATCTGTTTTTATTTATGGAACAAAACGAGCCTTTAACTCAATTCCACCTCCAATACCAACAGCACCTTGTATAAAAGCTGTAGGCAACAAATCATAACTCTCTGAGCCAATTCCTTCTGGCAACTCAATCTGGGTTGTTTGATTACCAAAAATTGGATCATCATACGCTACTTCTACAAATATGGCAGGATTATTTTCACCTAATACGGTTGATACCAACTGCGAACTTGGTCCTTGTACAAACTGTATATTATTATAATCAGTTGTATTAAGATTAAACATTTTGTCTTCGTCTTTGACCGTTGCTGCATTAGCTATTACTGAAATTTCAAAGCCAGCTAAAGGTTTTACTTTTGCAGAATTAAACCAGTTAGCATTCATGCTATGCATTAGTCCATTACTACCTGAAGATAAGTAGTCATTTGCAAATCGCTGGGCATCTTCTACACCAGCAGCAAGTAATACGTCTATATCATTTTGAGCCTTACCAATACATATCGATAAACATAAAATGATAGTAAAAACTAAATTTTTCATAAGGGTTAAGTTTTAAATTTGGTCTTCAAATATAACAAAACACATATAAAAAACGTATTTCACCGTTTTTTATTGCTATTAGTCGTAGATATAACAAAAAAAAGGCAACTACATTATTCATGTAATTGCCTTTTTAAATCGTCCTAATATACAACCTATTTATGCGTCAATATTTGCATAAATAGCGTTCTTTTCGATAAATTCTCTACGTGGCGGAACTTCGTCTCCCATTAGCATTGAGAATACACGGTCCGCCTCTACTCCATTATCTACTTGAATTTGACGCAACGTTCTAAACTCAGGATTCATTGTTGTATCCCATAGCTGTACTGCATTCATCTCACCAAGACCTTTATAACGCTGTATTTTAGCTCCATCACCATATTGCTCCATTAACGCTAAACGTTCTTCATCATTCCATGCATATTCTTTTTTAGCTCCTTTCTTAACTAAATACAATGGCGGAGTTGCTATATATACATGTCCATTTTCAATCAGCTCTTTCATATAGCGGAAGAAGAAGGTTAATATTAGAGTTTCAATGTGAGATCCATCAATATCGGCATCACACATAATTACAATTTTATGATATCTCAATTTTGAAAGATTAAGTGCTTTACTATCTTCTTCTGTTCCAATTGTTACACCTAAAGCTGTAAATATATTTTTGATTTCTTCATTTTCAAATACCTTATGAGACATTGCTTTTTCAACATTAAGAATCTTACCTCTCAATGGCAAAATAGCTTGAAATGCTCTGTCACGACCCATCTTTGCAGTTCCACCTGCAGAATCACCCTCAACGAGATAGATTTCACATTTTTCTGGATCTTGCTCAGAACAATCTGATAGTTTCCCAGGCAAACCTCCAATACTCATTACAGTTTTACGCTGCACCATTTCACGAGCCTTTTGAGCTGCATGACGTGCTTGCGCTGCTAAGATTACTTTCTGAACAATCGTCTTAGCATCATCTGGATGCTCTTCTAAGTAATCAGTTAACATCTCTGAAACTGACTGACTTACTGCCGCAGAAACTTCTCTATTTCCCAGTTTCGTTTTTGTTTGACCTTCAAATTGAGGTTCTTGAACTTTTACAGAAATAATCGCAGTCAATCCTTCTCTAAAATCATCACCAGCAACATCAAACTTTAATTTGTCTAACATCCCAGAACTATCTGCAAACTTCTTAAGTGTATGGGTTAATCCACGACGAAAACCAGATAAATGTGTTCCACCTTCGTGCGTATTAATGTTGTTTACATAAGAATGTAAATTCTCGGCATAAGATGTATTATAAATCATCGCTACCTCAACAGGTACACCATTCTTTTCACCTTCAAAAGCAATAACATCGCTCATTAAAGGATCTCTTGTTGCATCTAAAAATTTGATAAATTCTTTAAGTCCTTCTTTAGAATGAAATGTTTCACCTTCAAAAGTACCATCTTCTTTTGTACGACGCTTATCGACTAAATGTACCGTAATACCCTTATTTAAATACGCTAATTCACGCATTCTACTTGCTAACGTATCGTAATTATACTCTAACGTTTGTGTAAATATTGTTGAATCTGGCTTAAAAGTAACAGTTGTCCCCCTCTTATCTGTATCACCTGTCTGTTTTACAGGGTACATTGCTTTGCCACGCTCGTACTCTTGCTCGTAAACTTTGCCCTCTCTAAAAACGGTTGCTTTTAGATGCTCAGAAAGTGCATTAACACAACTTACACCAACACCATGCAAACCACCAGATACTTTATAAGAATCTTTATCAAATTTACCACCTGCACCAATTTTAGTCATTACAACTTCTAATGCAGAGACACCTTCTTTTTTGTGCAAACCTACAGGAATACCACGACCATCATCTTCAGTAGTAATAGAGTTATCCTCATTGATTGTCACTGTTATATTATCACAATGTCCAGCAAGCGCTTCATCAATAGAGTTATCTACAACCTCATATACCAAATGGTGTAAACCTCTCACACCAACATCACCAATATACATCGATGGACGCATTCTTACATGCTCCATACCTTCTAAGGCCTGAATACTATCTGCCGAATAACCGTGTTCGTTAAAGCTTTCTTTTTTTTCTTCGCTCATTATTTTGAATACATTTTAGTTCGAATTATGGCATAAAAAAATGACACGCTTGTATCATTTTTGAATACTAACAAATATACGAATTAAAGACCCTTTTTAAAAGCATTTTATAGATTGGAACTGATAATTATCAACATTTGTTAATTACTTAAAAGTGGCTTAAAACACTTAAAAACCATCTTAAATCAGACTTTAGAGATTTTGAAGCTTATATATAAATCAAAATATTACAAAAATGTCTTAGAATAAGAAAAATGAATTTTAGTTTACTTACAATTAAGTAAAAACCAAGTCTACTAACGCCCTTTTTACTAAACGGAAAGTCATTCAATTTTTAAATCGCATTAAGTAAAAATTAAATTCTGTGTCACCCAATTATTGACGTGTTAAAGCTACAATTCGCAATGGAGCTCCACTACCGTCTTCTATTTTCATTGGCAAAGCAATAACTTCAAAACCTGTATTAGGTAATTTTTCTAGATTCGCGACATTCTCAAAAGCAGGAATATTCTCTGAAAGCAATATCACATGACTCTTAAAATACTCTGATTGCCCAAAATCTATACTCGGAGTATCTATACCTATTGCACTAATCGATCTATTCTCAATCAACCATGTTGCAGCTTCTGGAGATAATCCAGGAAAATGTAATAATCTAATAGCATCTGCTCCTCGTTGATCTGTACCCAAATATTTTAATTTATCTGGATAATATTTTGAATGCCCCGTTTCTAAAAGCACTATAACCCCGTCTTCTATCTTGCCATTATTAGTTTCCCAATCTTTTAAGTCTTTAACACTCACCAAATAGTCCGGATTATTTAATGCTTTTTCAGAAACATCTATTTTAATCCCATTTCCGATTAATCGTTCTAAAGGAATCTCTTCAACAGATTGTTTGCCCTTTGAAAAATGAATTGGAGCATCTATATGCGTACCGCCATGCTCGGCAGTTTCAAAATTATTTGCAGCATAAAAGAAGCCTTTATCTGTATCGCCTTTTGCTACGACTTCTAAATGAAATTCTTTAGCCGTAACCCAATAAACGGTTTCTTCAGAGAACGTATGTGTAAGATCTATAATAGCGTTAGTCGTTTTTGCTTTTGGTTCGATTTCTGTTTTTGATTCGTTAGTATTATCTACACAAGACCAATTTAAAGCAATTAATATTAATAGGCTGAGGTATTTCTTTTTCATAGTTCGGAAATCAAATTAATAATTGAGCATAATAAACACTTAAATATACCCATTTTTAAACAAAAAAAGCCAGCATAAATGCTGGCTTAAACTATTTACAATTGGCTGTTAATATGCCTCATCATGCACATTGGCAATGGCTCTACCAGATGGATCGTTTATGTTTTTAAAGGCTTCGTCCGATTCTAAAGCAGTTGCAATACAGCATGCTACACTTGCTTCTTGTGGCACATCACTAGGGAAAGTTCTTCAAAAATAGTTCTCTAGTAGTACTCCTCTTTGTTTAAAGAAGTATTAATTGGAATGCTACATTTGCTATTTGCTCGTCAGTCACTTCTTTACCTACTAATTCTTTAAACCTTTCATAATCTCTTCAATTGCCTTATCTAATTGAGGTTGATTACCTGTTAAGCGATCTTTAAAATCTTCTTTGATATAGATATCTGGAACTACACCAGTTTTTTCTAAATTATCACCATTTAAAGCGTAACAGCCCCATGATGGTAGTCTATAGAATGAGCCATCGACTAAACCTGCTCCTGATGTAAAAATAATCCAACGATAGGTTTCTGTTCCTATCACTTTACCTAAGCCTAATTCTTTAAAACCTGCAGATGTCACCTCAGCATCACTAAGTGACTGTTCGTTCACTAGAACAATAATTGGTTTTGCTGCTGGTCCAAAATTTGGTTGTGATGCTAATTTGCCTTCTCTATATTTCCACTGTGCGTATGGTTTTTGAGATAAAAACTGAAGCACATCATCGTGTACATTTCCACCTGTATTATTTCTTAAATCTAAAATGAGTGCGTCTTTGTTGTAGGCTTCAGAAACCATTTCTCGCTTAAAGTTGTTTAACTCGCCACCTCCCATATTTTTCATGTGGACGTAAGCGATTTTACTTCCGCTTTTAGAATCTACATAAGATTGGTTAGAAGCGACCCATTCATCATATAATAATCCTCTTAAATTTCCTGATGAAATTGGGTGAATATTCACAGTATTTGTTTGTCCTTTTCTTTTAAACTGAAGCTGCATTTCTTTATTCATAGATGGTTTAGAAAAATAGATTTCTCTATTCATTTTAGCATCTACAGACTCACCATTAACACTTGAAAGTATGTCACCAGGTCTAATATCTTTTCCTGAAATATCACTAGGACTTTTAGCGACGATATGCTCTACTTTATAAGGGTTATCTTTTGAAAAGATAATCCCTGTTTCTAAAGTTCTACTACCATAGTAAGGATTATCTTCTCGACCACGTGTTCTAAAACCAAAATGTGACGTATTTAATTCTCCCAACATATCATTAAATAACAAACTCAATTGAGAGCGTTTTGTAATATAAGGCAAAAATGATGCGTATTTATCTCTTAGTTTTTGCCAATTCTCTCCATGGAAATTCTCGTCATAGAAATTAGATTCAAAACCTGCCCATGCTTCATGAAACATTTGATTAAACTCGCTTACTAGATTTTTTTGAAACTTAGCATCTACATCAATCTTCTCCATTTTATTAGAAGACGGATTTAGTGTATTAATATTCCCATTTACTAGGATGTAATGAGATCCTTTTACACTCACTATTAAACCTCCTCTAATACGCTGCTTATCTGCTTTTTCAGTTTTATTATCTTCAAAAGGTTTTAATACAGTTCTCCATAAATTAAAATTACCTTCATCGTGATTAGATCCGTAATAAATATAAGACGTCTCATCTTTTGTAATTTCATAAGCATTACTTTGAGAGCCAAATGACGGACTGATAAGCTGTAAACGATCCATTAACCCATCTTCATTGATTGTTATAGCAATAGCTGCTTCTTTGTCCTCATCCGTTTCTTCTTTCTTTTCGTCTTTTTTCTTTTTCTCTTCTTTGAAAAGCGCATCAAATTTATCGGATTCAAAAGGTGCTTCGAACCGATCTAAAGCCATTCTATAAATCTTAGTATCTCCAGGACCTCTAGGAAAACCAGGTTGTGTTAAATTAGAATCAAAATAAATATACTTACCATCCTTAGACCAAATAGGATTACTTTCACTTACACCAGTATTTGTTAGGTTTAATATCTTTTTTGACGGAATGTGATAGGTAAAAATATCTAGTTCAAAATTTCTATATGCATTATAAACTATATAATTACAATCTGGCGAAAAATTTGGTGAAGGCGGATACAAATCCCAAAACTCATCTTTAACTATAGTCGTGCTTTTAAAATCACTTAAATTGATTATTCGCAATTCATTACGACCACTAACATAAGTTGCATGCTCTTGTTTATTATCTAAAGTGAGGTTTACATTGTTTTGTGCTTCGTTGGTTAAACGATTTTCATTACCATTACCATCTGCAGAAATAGTATATAAATTACTATAACCATTTGCTGTTTGATTGTACAATAAAGATTTATTATCCTTTAACCATTTTACTTCTAAAACACGTTCATCTGCGTTAGTATTAATCTTAGAAACAAACTTTCCTTTAACATCTGAAACGAATAACTCACCTCGAGACACAAAGGCCATTTTTTTATTATCCGGTGATACATCAAAATAAGAAATATTACCTTTTACTTTAAAATCCTGTGATTTGGAAAGGGTATTGTTAGTATTTATTGTAATATCTACTTTTTTTGTGTTTTTACTTGCAACATCATATAAAAAGATTTGATAATCTTTTGTAAAGACAAGTTTTTCTCCATTTGCACTTACTTGTGGTCTGCCGATGGAAGATTTAAACTTCGTAAGATTAGTTTTAGTAGTATTGGTAAATGTGTACAGATTGTATTCTCCATTCACCTCATCAGAAGCAAAATAAACTATCCCGTTTTGATCTATGGTTACCCACATATCTTTACCATTATAATCCGTAAATTCTTTATATATTTTAGTCTTTGGATTATATGATTTTACTTCTGGATTATAATCACCTTTGTATCGCTTACGATGTGTAAAATTTTTACTTTCCCAACTCTCGTTAAAGAAAACTTCTCCTGTTTTTGGGTGTTCCATAACATTATGAACATTATTAAAATAGTGCTCAAAAATTCGTGCAGGAGTTCCGCCATTAGCTGTAATTGTATATCCACTAAATCGATTGTAACGTGAGGACGTAAAATGAATTTTCTTAGAATCCCAAGACCAACTATCAACATCATCTGCAGTATCGTGAAACGTGAGTTGTTTAATTTCTCCACCATTCATGGACATGACATAAACATCTCTATTACCATATTGTATAGCGCTAAACGCAATCCAATTACCATCTGGCGATATTCTTGGTAAAGTCTCTTCACCTTTCATTGCTGTAATACGCGATGCTTCACCTCCAGAAGATGCAACTTTCCACAAATCACCATCATAGCTAAATACTATGGTTTCTCCATCTGGTGACAAACTTGGATCCATTTGAAAAAAAGTGTCTTGAGCGCTTATTATTCCACTAAATAAAAATGAAATAAGGATAAAAATTGAATGATACATTTTCATGATACTTGTATATTTTAGATTGATGTATATTATCGGAAAGATTGAATTATAATTGGTGAGGTCTTTAAAGGTAATCTTTTTCAAATAAAAAAGGCTAATGACAACTAACGTTTCAAAGCCTAAACTTGCCATACTTATAAACTCAAAAGAGTATAAATAAAAAGGTTGGCAAATATTGCCAACCCTTAATAATAAACCAATCTCATTAGTCTTTAATACGCTTCATCATGCACATTAGCAATAGCTCTACCAGATGGGTCATTCATGTTTTTAAAGGCCTCGTCCCATTCTAAAGCAGTAGCTGTACTACATGCAACACTTGCTTCTTGTGGCACGCTTGAAGCAGCCGCATCACTAGGGAAATGTCCTTCAAATATAGTTCTATAATAATATTCTTCCTTGTTTAAAGGTGTATTAATTGGAAAACGGAATGCTGCATTTTCCATTTGCTCGTCTGTTATTTCTTTCTCTACTAAATCTTTTAGTGCGTCAATCCAACTATAACCAACTCCATCACTAAACTGTTCTTTTTGTCTCCAGGCTACGCTTTCTGGTATCATGTCCTCAAATGCTTTGCGAACTACCCATTTTTCCATACGTTCTCCGTTAATCATTTTATCTTTTGGGTTGATACGCATCGCAACATCCATAAATTCTTTATCTAAAAATGGCACACGTCCTTCAATTCCCCATGCTGCTAAACTTTTGTTTGCTCTTAGGCAATCATACATATGAAGTTTATCTAATTTACGAACCGTTTCATCATGGAACTCTTTAGCATCTGGTGCCTTATGAAAATACAAATAGCCTCCAAAAATTTCATCAGCTCCTTCACCAGATAATACCATTTTAATTCCCATAGATTTAATAACTCGCGCCATTAAGTACATTGGAGTTGAGGAACGTATCGTCGTAATATCGTAAGTCTCAATGTTGTAAATTACATCTTTAATCGCATCTAAACCTTCTTGGATTGTGAATTTAATTTCGTGATGCACAGTCCCAATATGATCTGCTACTTTTTTAGCGGCAGCCAAATCTGGCGAACCTTCTAGTCCTACCGAGAACGAGTGCAACTGTGGCCACCATGCTTTCTCTTTATCATCAGCTTCAATTCGTCTTTCAGAATATTTTTTAGCAATAGCAGACGTTACGGAAGAATCTAGTCCACCAGAAAGTAATACACCATAAGGCACATCACTCATTAATTGCCTGTGTACTGCGTCTTCTAGTGCTTGTTTTACCTCAGCAATACTCGTTTCATTCTCCTTTACAGCATCATACTCTGTCCAGTCACGCTTGTACCATTTTACAAACTCACCATCTTTACTAGACATATAATGTCCTGGAGGAAATAATTCAATTTTTGTACAAATCCCTTCTAAAGCTTTTAATTCTGAAGCTACGAAGAACGTTCCGTTTTTATCCCAACCAATGTATAAAGGAATAATGCCCATATGATCTCTTGCAATAAAATACTCATCCTTCTCTGTATCATAAATAGCGAAACCAAAAATTCCATTCATATCATCTACAAAGTCCACACCTTTTTCTTGGTATAAAGCTAAAATAACTTCACAATCGCTTTCAGTCTGAAAATCATAATCAGGAAATTGAGCACGTAATTCTCTATGGTTATATATTTCTCCGTTTGCTGCTAAAATTAATTTTTTGTCTGGACTGAATAAAGGTTGTTTTCCTGAAGCAGGATCTACAATTGCTAAACGCTCGTGAGCCAAGATTGCCTTATCATCACTGTAAATACCACTCCAGTCTGGACCACGATGTCTAATGGTTTTTGCCATTTCTAAAACCTGAGGTCTTAAATCATCTGTCTTTTGTTTTATATCGAACGCACATACTATTCCGCACATAACTTTTAGCTTTAATATTAATTACGATACAAATATGATCTTAATGTTTCATTTATTAAACACATAACGGAATAATAGTAACAAATTATAAATATAATTAGGTATTAAACATTAATTTATAATAATTAGGCGTTAATTTTAGTTATTAAACTATCAATTTGTAAATTTTAATATTTCCTTACGACATAATCTTCATATTATATTCTAATTTTATCAAATAAACTTTAAAACTAATTATGAAACGAGCATGTTCGAATTAATGTCATTTACGGATTGATAAATAGCGAACAGCATGTGACGACATAAAAAAACAAACAAAAACACATGAAAACATCAAGACTATTTACAACTATTGCATTTGCATTTATGATGCTTGTATCCTTTAATGTTGAAGCTCAAAAATTCAGAGGTTTAGACAAAAGTCCGTTAGACGCGACTTCTCTAGGAAGAGGCAGTAAACAAGCGGCTATTGTATATTACAGTAGACCACAACTAAAAGGAAGAACAGTTGGTAAAGACATTGCACCTAATAGTAAAGTATGGAGAACCGGAGCCAATGAAGCTACAAAGCTTATCCTTAACGTTGATATGAAACTTAATGGAGCTGCTCTTAAAGCAGGAACTTATTCTATTTTCACAATTCCAGGTGAAAAAGAATGGAAAGTTATGATCAGTACGGACACTAATAATTGGGGTTCATCTGGTTATAAGGAAGATAATATTGTAGCAAGTATTACTGTGCCTGTTACAGAAGGTGATGAATCTCTAGAAGCATTCTCTATGACTTTTGAAGCGAAAGACAATGGAGCTCATTTGCATATGGGTTGGGACAAAGTACGTATTGCTGTGCCTTTTACGAAATAGAACAAAACAATTTATAAAAAAAAACGCCTTATCTCTCAAGGCGTTTTTTTTACACTATAATTAAACCTAATTCATAAAAACCTAGAGTACTAATTCAAAATCATCTTGAATTATAAATCTAATTTCATCGGTAACACCAGTATCCACCAACTGAGCAATATTCTGACCATCTACTAATACAACAGGTTGTCTTTGATAACCTATCTGATTAAAAGTCATACTATATAATGCCCCATTTAAAGTGTATTGAATTTGCGTTACAGCAATTGATCCAGAACCTTCCTGCTCTGTGACTATTTGAATAGCATAGTTTTCGTTAACATCTAAACAATCTGTCGCAATTGGTGTGCCGTTTTCATTTACAAATTCTATTGAAATTGGACTAAGGGTATTCGTATTCGAAGTACTTGTGCTATCATCATCGCTTGAACAATTTGTTACGATAATAAAAAACCCAAATACCATTAATATTGAAAATATTGATTTCATAATTATTCTTTTAAATTGATTATTATCTCTTTATCTATGCCTCCAGCTCTTACGACATAAGTACCAACATTTAGGTTGCTAAAAATGGTCTTACCATTAACAATAGTCTGTGTTGCTATTACAGTTTGGTTAAACAACAATTCTACATTTATTCCTGCTGTATTATACTCTACTTTTATTTCTCCTCCATTATAACATACCGCATCTTTTTTATAGTAGATTAAATCACCTGCACTTGTTGAACTATTCTGAACAGAAACTACCCATTCTTTAACCTGGGATTCATCTTCTGATCTCACCCTACAAACAATTGGGTTAGTAAAATCTAAACTAGTGTTACCAGATATTTGAAGTGTAGAATCGACAAACAACTGAGCGCCTTCACTTGATTGAAATGTGGCGTTAAGTGCTGATATATCAATACCAAAATTAACATAAAGTACAACCTGCTGATTGTTAAAAACTACAGAATTCACCGTAGTGCCATCCAATCCAAAATCTAGTAGTTCTGCTTCATTATTTAAAGCCGGACTCGCAATGCTATAGGCTTGAAACAAATCGCCTCGATGCGCATTTATTTCAAAATTTATAGTTTCTGAAATGTCTACCACTTGATCAGTAGTTGAGTTATATACCTTAAAGTTGACTACTTCGTCATTTGTATTTGAAAAAACAGTTAAATAGGCGTAATATCTACCATTACTAGAGGTATAGGTTAAATTTGACACACCTCTTAGTTCATTGTTCACAAAGGCTCCAACCTTATCGCTTTCATTCGATAAAGTTGTGCCGTCAATATTTACAAATGCCACAAATGACATTGTATATTCAAAATTGTTTTCGTTTACCGACCAATTAGGATCTTGCGCATTGCCTACTGTTACGAACAATAGTATTACAATTAGTATGTTTATTATTTTTTTCATCATTTTAAGATTTTAGTAGTGTCAAGATTAATTTTTAATGACTCTAAAAATTGAGCTATTATTGTTAACATTCACATTTAAAAAATAAGTCCCTAAAGGAAGGTTCGGTACAATCCTTAAATCGTTCTCTCCTTCATCTACACTAATTTCATCCCTAAACACTAACTGTCCTAACATATTATGTAATTGAATGCTTACCATTTGACTTTGTGTTGAATTTATTTTAATATTTAAATGATTACCAAACGGATTTGGAAATACCTTAATTCCGTATACCGCTTCATCTTCTAAAATAACTGGGTCTGCAATTGTTCCAAGAACATCATTGCCCTTAAAAGAAAACACTTTAGTTGTTGGTTTTATCTCTGACGCATTACCTATATGAAAAACTAACTCTTCTGGTAGCTCGCCATATATAGTTATAAAAGTTAAGCTTTTATTTCCAACGACCTGACTTGTTCCTTTTCCTTTTAGAACACTATCTGTGTCGTACACAAACAAATTGTCGTAACCAGATGGCATCAATACCACAGCATTCATGTTTTCTGGATACTGTGTAAACTCTGGCTCAATTGTTCGTTGCGCACCAGAATTATTAAAGTCGTTTGAAGACCTTCCAAAATAGTTTGGATATACCAAAGTCTGATTATCACTAGATTTTAACATATAACCCTGTCCTTCAACTAAATAATTAAGCGTACCGCTCCAACCATTGATGTCATCATAAATCGCAAACAAATTTTGTGACTTAATTACATTTCCTTCTTGTGCGTTAAACGACGCCAATGCTGCATTGACTTGTACATTAGAGCTTACAGGAAATGGTAACCAATTCCAATTTGTTTGAACAGGAAAACTCCACGAATTAATATCTACAGAACTCCCTGTCAAAACTAAAGGTTGTGCATGAGTTGTATTAATCTTATACATAAATTGACTAGACATACCGCCGTTTGCACTTATTGTTCCGTTCCAAGAACTATTAAGTGGTTGCCCTTCATCTTTATAATAGGTCTCCAACAATGATGGTGAATGACTTAAGATACGATCCGATGTTTCTAATTGCATACCTTGAGTTAGCACATTTAAATCCGAGAAATTAGGGTCATTAACATTTGCAGAAACCCAGGTCCAACCTTGATTTAATACAATGTCTTGTTGTACGACATCTGTGTTTTCAAATAACTCTGCATTATTTAATGTTCCCACTACTTCGTTATCCAAAAATTCTATAGAAGTATTTCCGCTCATTGTAGCATATAAAACATTACCCTCTGAAGCATCCCAAATTCTAAACTCAATAGTATCACCAGAAGGAGAATTACTATATACTGTTAAGAACACAAAATACTCTTGGTAGCTTGTTTGATAGATTACATTTGTAACTCCTCTAACTTCTCCATTAGACAAAGCTGCAACCTCATCAAATAAATCATCTGAGAATGTCCCATCCACTCTAATTTTACCAACAATATTCATTGAGTAATCAAAATCATTTGGATTCACTTCCCAACCTGGTCCTTCTCCTAAAACTTTGAGATCTACCTGTATCACTTGATCAAAACCGAAGTCCGTTTCTAAACGAATATTTTCAAGATATTCACCTACCGATAATTGGGAATCTACAGTTGCAGTAACCGTAATTTCACTATTTGGCGCAATAGATCCAGATGTACTGCTTAGATTTAACCAACTTGGTACATCTGTAATATTGTAAGGTTGCGAATTTCCTCCTCTATTTACAATAATCAGGTCAAAACTCTGTGTTTCACCACTGTCCATTATAATATCTACAATCTCATTATAACCATCAGCATACCAATCCACATCATTCTGCTGTATAAAAGCAGTCCATGTAATTGGAGACTCTTGTCTATTGTTAGAACTATCGAGCATATTATTAACCGTAATATCTAATATTTGCCCTTCTAGCTCTGCCCAGTTATTAATAACAGGTTCTATAATCATCTCATCTCCATTGATGACATAACTCACCTGGAGATTAATTAATTGACGTGCTGGTTTAATTGGTGGTACATCATTAGAGTAGTTAACCATTCCACTATTTAAAACAGCAAGACTTGGTATCGTACTTTCGTTTGTAAATGCATGATAATATCTTGGTGGATTACCAGTTGCCGGATCAGGTTCGTTCAATTGAGCATATAGTAATAAACCCGTACTTACAATATCTACCTCGTTATAACGATCTCTATTGATTTGATCTACATTACGAAGCGTATTCCATAAACGGAATTCATCTATTTTACCAGTAAACTCATTATCTACGGTTTCCATGCTTGCTAAGTCAATAGCACCACGCGCTCCTAACCATGCTTTATTACCAGAAAAACCTCCAATATCTGCAATTGGATTAGATGATACTTGGTCACCATCTAAGTAAGTTCTTAAAGACCCTACTCTATTGAAAAGTAGCGCCACATGATGCCAATTGCCATCTGCTACATTCTCTGAAACCAATAAGCTTGAGTTCCCCTCACTTTCTAAAGAGAGTTGACCAGACGAATTAATGTCTATAGCCCACTTATTTGCAAAACCATTAGATTGTACAATATCAGTACCATCTCCTCTACCATTAGAAAATAAAGTTGCTTCTTGCGACGTATTTGTTTTTACCCAAAACGAGATGGTTGCATCCATTTCTGCATTAAGTTGTACAAAACCAACATTGTCTAGCTCTAAATATTGCGAACTTGCAAATTCATATGAGTTGCCTTTTGGTTTTATGTCCCAAGATGTATTTACCGTAGCATGCTTAAAGAATGCTAAATCATAAGCAATATCACCATTACCTTCATTCATTGGCCAAAACCCTAAAAGGTTAGCTTCATTACCAATTATTTGAGTAAAAATATTAGCCGCAGATTCAGATAACGTAAGGGATTTGCTCCATAATCTTAAATCGTGAATATTACCTATAAACGTATTTCCCCCTAAAGTTAAAGTACTACTATTGGTGAATTGTGCATTCGGCGTACCAGATGTTGTAACAATTACCGTAGAATCTTCAATAATTTGAATATCACCTGATGTATTATTATACGTAAAAGTATAATGATGAAATAATCCGTCAGTATTTATTCCTGCACTAGCAGTTGAGCCTCCAATAGTAAATTCAATCTGCCCATTATTTAATGATACATCAATCCCATTTTGTTGCGACAAAATAGTTGCAGAAGTTGCCGTCGTTTCATTTTTTAACCAGAATTCTAATGAGAAGTCTCCCGCAATAATTCTTGGATCTGCTATAGTAGCAGTATTGTTAACTCCATCAAAATATAAAGACACACTATTATTAATTGGTAATTGATTAGTCTCTCCTTTTATTTCAATTGAACTTATAGCATTATTATAAAAAACATTCTCACTAAACGCTACTTTTAAATCTTCACCAGCAGATAGAATACCATCAATTGGTAGTGGTGTTCCAAATCGCTTTGGTGCATTGACATCTATAGAACCTGTAATGACTTCAGAAATATATTCTGGACCATTTAAACACTCAGACTTTGCTCTAAACTCATAGTCACCATCTTGCAACTGCAAGCCAATAATATCGAACGGAAACGTAAGATCTGGTGTATCTATAAGCTCAATCTCTGTTTCACCAGCAGCTAAAGCCGCATCATAAAATTCTTGTGTATTATAATACGTCGATAAACGTGTCCATGTTGGTGACCCAGATTTTCTGTATTGTAAATCAATACTTTTAAAATTATTAAACGCTTGATTAAATCCAGTCATTGTAACATTTAAAGTGTTTGAAGAGCCATCTGTATTAAAGGCCACATCATTGTTAAACACCCAGTTTTCTAATGGCGCACTAATTTCTACTTCTGTACAAGACGGCACAAAATGTGCGGAAACAGCCACTTCGTCAAACACATTAACAGGATCGCAACGCGATCTTACAGCAATTATAACATCCTCATAATCAAATTGTGCTTGGGCAACCTTAGCGAGTGTTAGTGTATATTCTACTGTTTCGCCATAAGGTATGTAAACGAGAGTACCATTGGGATCCACGTTTATCTCTGCACTAAATGGATTTGTACCAGGAACAACAATTAAGTCAAAATAATTAAAAGTAGCAGCATCACTATTTGCATCTGCCAAGTTTTGAAGCGATAAAGTAAATTCTGCATTATTACTTTCAGGTACATTAAACACTTCTGCTACTTCCACTAATATTTGCGGATCTTCTGCAGGTTGTGTTGCAAAACTTAATTGTTCACCCTCGTCACCAAGAATTTCAGGAATAGCATATTCTGGTCTATCTGGACCATACAAATTGTCTGGGTTTGCAATTTCGTACGCTTGTAAGGCAGACAAATAGCCACTGTATGATGCATGATCGTAATAAATTGATAAATCTGCACCTTCGTACGGACATGATGTTCGTCCTCCAATAGTAGAAAATATTGGGCCGTAACCATCAAACATATTAACGACATCTACACTTAATACATTGGCAGGATCACTATCACTTAAGGTATAACTTACTGTAACCGTAGATGTCTCTGACTCTGTTAATTCTTGATTGAAGCCTGAGCTAGTAAATCCTGATGTGCCAACTTTTACACCTACACCATTTAGCTCGGCACCTAATACAACTCCAATTGATTCGTCCAATTCTATATTATAAAATGTTGAGTTATTATTAACAATAATGGTTTCTACTGTTCTTACTATTTCGCCTACACCAGAATCAAAAGATATATTTTCAGCAAAATTAGCGTCAATTAATGCTCTTATATTTGTTGCTGTTGTAAAATTATATTGCGTAATTGGATTGTCTTCATTAAAATCATTAGCAATAGCTTCTTCAATACTTTCTAAATATGTATCAAGACTAGCTAAGGTTTCGGCTTTTAAATTTTCTCTATCATAAAGTGCTCTATATTTACTTTGTTCATTTTTTAAAATTGTTAAACGCCATAAATTAATTTGTTGCACATAGAAATCACGTTCTAGAATACCATCTTCTCCAGGAATTGATATGCCATTATCAATATTAGTAATTACAAGCTCTATATCTGGGATGAGGTTATCGATAATATATTTTTGAGAATAGACAAATAGCGTCGCTCCAGGTTCTTCAACAAAAGACAAGGCCTTTTGAGTGCTTATATTTAAGGCATCACCATTATTATTTGTAAGTGTTATAAAATCCGCATCACCAATTACATTAGCCGACGCTTGTACATTATCGTAAGACCCATAATAGTAATTATTGGATTTTCCTATGTATAAATCCCCTTCAGACCCAACAAATTCTGGGTCACTACTTGTAGAAATCGTTTGAGAGAATGTATAGGTTTTGGTTAACTCATCACCTTTTTTGGATGATGTTGTAACTCCTATTCCTAATATGGCATCAGCTGTAAAATCTGCTTCAAAAACTGGACCAGCAAGACCACCTCCAAAACCAAAATCTACTCCAGCACTAAATGTTGTTTCTCGAAATGCACCTTCTTCTGATGTAAATTGGATACTTTCTGTAAAGGTTATACTCTCTCCTTCTTGAATTGACGCAAAACTATTAGACCCTGGAGGATCGCGTAAAATAATGTCTGGGATTACTGGAGCCGTTGTAATGAATGCTTGTTCACTATCCGATTGTCCACCAAGTACAATACCAGTTCCTATTAAATTCTCAGCTGCTGGATTTTGACCCAAAATATCATAACTAATATTTATTGTATTCGTAAAAGGAGGAAAAATATTAGGCATACCCCCTTTAAACGCATACACTATAATACTTTGGTCCGTTTCACTTCTTACTATGGTTTCACTATTAGGCAATGCTAAATTATTAGTTACCACGAGTTCGCCATCTATTATCGGAACTAAGTCTTCGACATCACTACCCGAATCGTGATTTACATAGCGTTCAAAACTTTGTAAGGTAATTTCATAGGGTAAAAACTGTGTATAAACAGGATGTTCAAACCCGTCAGTTGAAACCGTAACCTCGTCTGGGTCTCCAACATTTAAGACCACGTCCGTATCTGAAGTTTGTTCTATCACTTGCAGTACAGGAGCCGATCGATATGTAAATGGCTTAAAATGATGGTATCCAACTCCTTGTTCTATGTCACCATTAGGATAGGTGAATTCTGGAATTATTAAATCACCAACAACAGCCGCATTTAAAGTTTCATCAGCATCCAAGATGCTAATATTTAACGTATTGTTATTAATATTTACACCTCCTAATTGACTTATGATATAGTTTAATGGTAAAATATCTACGCGATATTCTCCAGTTTCAGCATTGGTCTCAAAAACAAATCGTGTTTCGTTAAATGGTTGGTACTCTAAAGTAATTGTTGCCGTACCAATATTATTTATTGAACTTACTTCGTAGGTTTGATCCATACCGTCAGCATCTGTATATGTTGGTACATAAGTCCCTTCTCCTCCAAATCCTATTGGTTTTTGAGGCTGTACTGAGCCACCAACAACACGACCAACAGCAGTTACTCTGGTGTTATCTATAAATACAACTTGGTTTAAAGCATCTTCAAAAAATTCGTAAAATGTTCCTGTAGCTGCCGGAAATCGTCCATTAAATTCAAACTCATACCCGTCTTTTACTAATCTAATAAAATGTTCTCCTATAGGTACATTTATTTCAAATTCACCATTAGCATCTGTAAGCTCAGGTTGATTGTTTTCATCTAAAACCAATTGACCATCTACAAGAATTTGAACGTCTTGAGATGCTATAGTCGCATATTTGTCTAAATAATCATCTGTAGGATCTGCAGGTGTGCCTGCATCATTTAACCAATATTCTCCCTTATCATAAAATGTACCTAGTATATTATATTGATTATAACCTTCATCAATAATACTACCTTGACCAGGAATGGTATTTCCATTTTCTAAAACTCCACCTGCTGCTTCTGCATATGAAGGGAATACACCACGTGTATCAAACAACACTTTACCTCTAAATACAAATGAGGATTCATCTATAAAATCAATTTGATTCACCACCTCAGAGCCTTGACCTAAAAACACCAATTGCTGTGAAGGGTCAAATTGATGCCCATTAAACAAAGGTGTAATCGTAAAAGATTCTCCTGTACCAGAATAAGGTATGGATGTAATTTCGTAATTACCATTACTATCCGTAACTCCTAGAACACCTAACTGACTTGGGTTTGGCACATTATTTACTGAATTTTCCCATAAAACGGCATTAGTGTCTGTAGCATTTAATCTTAGCCTTCCATTATTTTTATTATAGGTAAATCCACTTCTCGAAAAATCGTAAGCAAAATCACCAGCACCTTCATTAGCACTTAAATACGATATTAATCGCGAATCGTTTCCACTTATATAGCGTTTATAGTCTGTTCTAATATTGTCTTCTATCATAGCATCCCAAACTCTTATCTCATCTATAAAAGCGGTCTTATTTCCTCCGACATGTACACTAGTCCATTCTTCAATATTAGTTAATGTACTTACAACTGTTGGCTCAACAATATTAAATCCTTCATATACAATTTCTTCATCTTCATTTTCAATTAAGAGCATTAACGCACTGTACTCTGCATTTATAGCTCTACCATTTACATATAATACAGGGACTTGCCCATTTACAATTTGTACTGAAAAGTGTGTATAGGTCGTATTAAAATCTGAAACTGGCACTAAAACATCATCGCCTCTTGGATCAATTTCTCCAGACGGAAAATAATTATCTAAAGTGTAAATAGCACCACCAATATTAACTTCTAATGCATTTGAAGCGACTAACAATCTTACATTAACATCTATGGTGTTTGTAGATTCTTTAAGTCTAAACAAACGTATAGGTGCGCCAGCATCGCCTACAAAAGCAGTTTCTGGTTTTAACCAAGCCTGTAAAGTTGTGGCTGTGGTTATTGCTCTACTCATGTCTCTTATATCTAAGAAGCCATTATTAGGAATTTTTAAGGCAGATCCTAGATCCGTTGCTGAACCATCAGATTCTGCAAGTATAGTAACATCTTCAACAGGACTACCACCTGCATAACTTACATTACCTGTTACAATAGCGGTAGGGCTTCTAAACCCTATATCTGTAATAAAATTAGTATATTTTATTTCTGTAGGGTCTATACCTTCGGCTACTATTTTATATTCGTATAGTACACCACCTTCTACATACTGGTCTTCGTATTGTGTCTCATCCCTAGAGACATTACTAACAAAAACAAAGTCATTACTCCCAGTATCTGTGTATTCTCTTCGGTATATTTTTATACTTGAAATAAGATCGTAATTCGCTCTTAGTTCCCAACTTATTAAAATTTTATCTCCAAAATACCCTTTAGACACATCGAAAGATTCATCTGCAAAAGTGCCATAGAGGTATTTTATATCCCAAGGAAATCTAATATCGTAATTATTATTTGAAGGGGCAACAAATGGTAAACCGACTTGAATGGTATAGATATTTCCATTTGCACCTGGCACCCCTTGCAATGCTTGCGATACTGGTACAATTTTAGCACCTTCATCGTTTTGAGCCCAAAGCCCTGTTACCAGAACGCTTAAGCAGCCTAGTATAATTAGTTTTTTCATAATTATATAGGTTTATAGTTTTATGATGTAGTTGACTCCGTAGTTTACAGGTCTGGTTTCGGTATCTTCAGGATTATTATCAGCATTCCCTCCGCTGACGTCAGTATTACCAAATATACTATGTGTATGGTTTCCAGCAATATCAGAATCATTTGTTGCTTGTGGCAAAGAACCAGAAACAAATCCTATCCTAATATTAGTATAAGTCTCACCATACTGAACATTTATCAAAGACTCCGTCTTTAAGTGTTTATGAGCACCATCTGAAGAAGTTACCAAGCTACCAGAATCATGGTTATGGCTTTTATAATCATCATCTTGCGTTTCATTAAGAACAGTTTCAGTACTTGTCATGTTATTTGAACCCGCACCTCTTAAAAACATACCTCCTAAATCTGGTGCATTGTTACCAATCATGGCAATTAGTTTAGTAGCGGTTGTTGGTAAAGTTTGTCCGTTACACAAAGCCCAACCAGCAGGCACATCAGAACTTGTACCAACAAAAGGCATAATAGAACCTGTTGGCACACCATTATTTGCTGCAATAGCATAAGGTACATGGTTTAGTTTTTCATTAGAAATTGTAGTACCACCTTCACTTATTTTTAGATAGGCTTGTTGGTTAGCCATAGTCGCATTGTTTTCTACACCTGCTTCTAAAACATAAGAAAACACCCCAAAATTATCTGTAGTTAAATTAGCGTCTACTGGACTTCCAATAGGCACAATAGTAGTACCATCTAAATAATACAACTCAAATGTGAGCGTAATTGGTGTATTGATCCTTGCTGTATTGTTAGCATCTCTTGCAATACCTTGTATGGCAATACCAGAAGCTTCTGCTGAGGTTTGTGCATAATTAAGTGTTGCTATAAAAAGTAGCACAACTGTTAAGAATAGATTTTTCGTTTTCATTTGGTTATAAGTTTACGGTTATACATAGCTAGTGAAAATGGCAGAGTACCAATTCATTGTGCAATGTACCTTTAGACCTAGAGGCAAACAATACGTAGGTTATGCAACAACTACGTAGGCTTACGTAGAAACTTATAGATTGAAATACAGGCCGACTAAGCCTGAGATGGTTTTAAAGAAACGCGTGTGGCTTAATTTGGTCTACGATTTATATTGAGAATATAAACTCTTTATGGGCTTTTGCCCAATTAGAAAGGGCGTCCATATCTGGTGATAAACCAAGTTTGTTAATAATGTTAGAACGGTGTTTTTCTATAGTTCTGCTTGATACACTGAGTTGTTCGCCAACTTCTTTTGAGGATAAACCTTGGGCTACCAAGCGTACAATAGTACGCTCTGAAGGTGATAAAAACTTAATCTTTTGAAGTTCTGGTACTACCTCTGTCTTAAGTACATTATTAAAAATGGCACTAAAATAAGACTCACCATTACTTATACTTTGTATGCACTTATGGAGTTCTAAAAAAGGTTCATCTTTAATAATATAACCAGAGATATTTAATTTCTTAGCTTTGTAAACAAAGGCCTTCTCCTTGTGTGAGGTTAAAATTATAAACTTAGTTTTTACATCTTTTTCTTTACACTTTTTAATAACCTCAAACCCTGTTAACAATGGCATTTCTTCATCTAAAATCGCTATAGTTGGTTGTAATTGTACAATCTTATTGAGGGCCACAGCACCATTCTCCGCAGAAGCAATTAGATTATAATTATAGGCCTTTAACTGATCTACTAAACCTTTTAATAATAAAGGATGATCGTCTGCAACCACGAGTGTAAGTTTGTTGGTCATTTATAAACTGGTATATGAACTAATAAAGATGTACCCTTGCCTGGTTTACTTTTTATAGATAGGTTTCCTTTTAACATACTTATGCGTTCTGCCATGGTTTTTAAGCCTAAGCTATTTTGTTTAATCATTTCTTTGACTTCAAAGCCTTGTCCATTATCTTTAATTAAGACTTTAATACCGTCTTTTTGCTTATTTATACTTACGATTAAAGTTTTGGCTTTGGCATGTTTTAATACATTATTTACAGATTCTTGAATGAACCTATAAAAATTAAGGGATTCCGTTCTATCAAAATTGGTATTAACGTCGTCAATTTCTACCGATACGAATAGATCTGATTCTTCATCTAAATCTAACAACAATTGCTCGATACTATCCGTTAGACCTAGTTTTGTTAATGTAATGGGATACAAATTCCTAGAAATACTCCGTACTTCTTCTAAAGCATTGTGTGCTAATTCAGATAGTACAACTTGGTCCGTATTCTGAGCTTTCATTTTTAGTAAAGTGATTTGTTGGCCAACACTATCATGAAGTTCTTTTGCAATACGTATTCGATCTTTCTCTTGGGTTTTAATAAGTTCTTGAGAAAATTCTTGATGTGTCTGTTCTCTTTTCTTTGCACTCAGAAAAGAGCGGTATACCATAATGCTACCAAATAAGACTAACAACCCTAAAGAACTAAAAATTAATAGTTGAGTTTTAGTTTTATTCTCAAAATCTAATTGACTAATACTAGCTTTTTGCCTTTCTATCTCCAAATCCCGTTTTTCAGTTTCGTATAGAGTTTGGTAATATGCCAACGATTTTACATTTTGAATATTTGAAATAGAATCTTTTAACTGGTAATGTTTTAAAAGATGTTTATTATAATTCTCAGTATCGCCTTTGACCTCATAGACACTTGCCAAAAATTGTTCTGCCAAGGAAATTTCTTCAATAGAATATACTTTTTTGTTAATTAATATGTTTAGGAACTCATTACCATATTTCACAGCTTCTTCATAATCACCTTTTGTAAAAGACAATATACTTTTTGCCTTTAAATATTTTTCTCTTAGCTCAGGAGACTTTTTTTCTAAATATAAAGTATTTAAGTCTTGAAAATATTTTTCTGCAATAACTAAGCTATCATTTTTGCAATATGCCGCAATTAGTTGCACTAAAAAATATGGCTTTCTTAAAAATGCGTTATTTGTTTTACTATTCGCCAAAAAGGCAGCCTTGATATTAACTAATTGTTTTTCGATATCACCCTTTCTATCATAATCTACTGAGGCATTGTAATATAAATTACTCAAGGTTATGTATCTACTCGTGTTTCCTATCAGTGAAATAGCCTCATTTCGTACTTTTTCGGCCTCATCATAAAAAGCATTTTTACTGTAGAGTATTGCTAGTGAATTTTTAGCCGCAACGCTATTTGAGGTATCTTTTAGTCTTGTGAATATTTGTGAAGCCTCTTTTAAACTTTGAGACGCTTCAGCGAACTTGCCCGTTTCAGATTGATTATAACCCGTATACATTGTCGCCAATCCATATAGTTGTTGGTCTTTTGCTTTTAGAGCGTAGTCTTTGGTGATTGAGTAATAATCATAAGATTTATCGATATTGCCTGTATAGTAATAACTGTCTGCTGCATTTAAATAAATTCTGCCAACAGATTTATAGTCCGCACCATCTTTTAATTTGTCTATATAAGTATTGAATAGTTTAAGTCCTTCTTCTGGTTTACCTAAAAAATTATTATAAAAGTCTATTAAATCCTTTACTTGATTGGCTGCTAAACTCAAAGAATCTAAATCTATTGCCAATTTAATGGTTTGTCGCACTATGGAATCATATTTGTACTCGGGATTGCGATATGTAAGTCTTGTAAGACTATCCATTAATATGAGACGCTCAGCCTTATCAGTTTGTTTGATTTTCGAATTAAAAAAATCAATTTTAGATTGTAGCTCATCACCTTGGTCCTGTACGAATAAATACGAGCCAAATAAAAAGATAATAATAGACAGAAAATATCTCATAAGGATTTTATAAAGATAACCCTTTTAAATAAAACTATAAGTTTGGTTATTCCGACATTAGTACGCAAACTATAAGATATATTCTATAAAATATTTACGGTATATTCAAATATTTATGGGTTTGTAAGGACACTTTCCATTTGGGATTCGCCATCACATAATCTACAATTTGCGGCATCATCTTTTCGCGTTTGCTCCACTCTGGTTGTAAATACAAAATGCAATCTTTATTAACCTTAGCAGCTTGTTCTTCGGCAAACTTAAAGTCATCTTTATTATAGACAATACATTTTAGCTCATGAGCTTCATTATAAACCTCTTCAGTTGGTAATTTCATTTTCTTTGGTGACAAACAAATCCAATCCCATTGACCTGTAAGTTTGTACGCACCAGAGGTTTCTATATGCGTTTGTACTCCTTTAGCCTTTAATTGCTCAGTTAAAGGACCCATATCCCAAGTAAGAGGCTCTCCACCAGTTACAACGATGGTATTGCTATATTTTACCGCATTCTCGACAATTTTAGAAGTCTCTGTTGGTGGATGTAATTCTGCCAACCAACTTTCTTTAACATCGCACCAATGGCAACCTACATCACAACCACCTATTCTTACAAAATATGCTGCAGTTCCTTTATGATATCCTTCACCTTGGATGGTGTAAAATTCTTCCATTAAAGGCAATAAATGACCTTTATCTATAAGGGCTTGTTTTTCTCGTCTTGTCATAGTCTGCAAAGATAGTTTAAAAGTTATTGTTATTTCGCAGCAATGACATCGATTTCTATACTTGCTCCACCTGCTAAACCTGCTGCTGCAAATGTAGTACGTGCAGGTTTTTTTGTAAAGTATTGTGAGTAAACAGAGTTGAATGCTTTAAAATCGTTGATATCCTTCAGAATCACAGTGCATTTCACAACCTGATCTAAAGACAAATTATGATATTTTAATACGTCTATAATATTTTCAATGACTTGTTTGGTTTCTGCTTCAATACCTCCAGGAACTAAAGTCCCTTTTTTATGATCCTTACCAATCTGCCCAGTCAGAAACAATTGATTATCAGTTTCTACGGCATCACTAAATAGAACATTTGCTCTACTTGGTTCATGAGATTGATGAAATATAATTTCTGAATCAGAACCTTCACAAGAATGAAAACCAATAAAAAGTAGGCTCATAAATATTAAAAGTTTTGTCTTCATTTTACTAGGTTTTAAACTTGACTAAAATTACGTTATTTTTATGCAAATATTCTGACTAATGAGTAATTCTGACAAATTCAAAAAAGACATAGCTGACGGTAACACATTTAAAGGTCACTATATCACTTTAGGGGCTGCGATGCTAGATGGTGAAACCATGACTAACTCTTATGTTAATGTACCGCTTAAAACCATGAACAGACATGGTTTAATTGCTGGTGCTACTGGTACAGGTAAAACCAAAACATTACAAGTCTTAGCAGAAAACCTTTCAGAAAAAGGTGTACCCGTTTTATTAATGGATATAAAAGGGGATTTAAGTGGTTTGGCAAAAGCAAGTCCAGGACATCCAAAAATTGATGAACGTCACGAAAAAATTGGTCTACCATTTGATCCAAAATCATTTCCGGTAGAAATTATGACCTTGTCAGAGCAAGATGGTGTTAGATTAAGAGCAACCATTAGTGAATTTGGGCCAGTTTTAATATCTAGAATTCTAGGTGTTACAGAAACACAAGCTGGGATTATATCCGTGATTTTTAAGTATTGTGATGATAATCAACTACCACTTTTAGATCTTAAAGATTTTAAGAAAATCCTTCAATATGCAACTAGTGAAGGAAAAAAAGAATTTGAAGAAGCTTATGGAAGAATCTCTACGGCTTCTACAGGAGCCATATTAAGAAAGCTCGTAGAAATAGAACAACAAGGAGGAGATATCTTCTTTGGTGAAACCTCTTTTGATACTCAAGATTTATTGCGTGTTGACGAGAATGGACGTGGTTATATTAATATCATAAGACTTACGGATATTCAAGATAAACCAAAGCTGTTTTCAACTTTTATGTTGAGTTTATTAGCAGAAATTTATTCTACCTTCCCAGAACAAGGAGATAGTGGGCGACCGGAACTTATTATGTTTATTGACGAAGCCCATTTAATATTTAATGAAGCGTCTGATGCCTTATTAAACCAAATTGAAAGTATTGTAAAACTAATTCGTAGTAAAGGTGTTGGTTTGTATTTTGTAACTCAAAACCCAACAGATGTGCCAGAGGCTGTTCTTGGTCAGTTAGGTTTAAAAGTACAGCATGCACTGCGAGCATTCACTGCTAAAGATAGAAAAGCAATTAAGTTAACTGCACAAAACTATCCCGACACTGATTATTATGATACTGCAGAAGTATTAACTTCTTTAGGAATTGGTGAAGCTTTAGTATCTGCTTTAGATGAAAAAGGAAAACCAACTCCATTAGCAGCAACCATGATGCGTGCTCCTATGAGTCGTATGGATATTTTAACGGAAGCTGAACTAGGTAATTTATTAGCACAATCTAAACTCGCTAGAAAATATAACAAAGAAGTAGATAGAGAAAGTGCTTATGAAATGCTTAATGCAAAAATTAAATTGGCAGAAGCAGAAGAAGCAAAACAAAAAGCTAAAGAAGAACAAGACGCTTTAAAACGTACCGAAAGCAAACGAAAATCTAGTTCTTCTAGAAGACGTAGTTCTAGACAAAACCCTATTGTTAAAGTTTTATCTAGTCCTACGGTAATTCGAAGTGTTTTAGGTATTTTAACTAAAATGCTTAAATAATATAACCCTAAATCTTAGATATGAAGAATACATTTTGTGTGATAATAATATGCGCTTTATTATTATCGAGCTGTGCAAAAGACAGCAAACCTAATCCGTTTTTAATTGAAAAAAATAATATCGGATTACTTACCGATTCTACGCAAGTAAAAGAGTTAGATACTATTTTTAGCAACGACTCTGTAGTAAGATATATTGCTGGTGATGAATTTGCTGGTTCTATAAATAGTATTGAAGTTTATGAAAAAGGTGGTCTTAAACTATTGGACTTATCACCAAAAGAAGCTTTAGATTCTACTTCTGTTATTTCTAGTGTTCGTATTATCGACTCGCGCTATAAAACGGAAAAAAATATTTCTACAATTAGTACGTTTGGAGAATTACAAGCGGCTTATAAAGTTTCAAAAATTGATAATCTCATTAATTCTATTGTTATATCAGTGAATGAAATTAACGCTTCGTTTACTATTGATAAAAAAGAGCTACCTGCAAGTATGCGTTTTGATATGGATATGACTATTGATGCAATTCAAATTCCAGAAAAAGCAAAAATTAAATTTTTTATGGTACACTGGTAATCATATATTAAAATATTAGCTTACAAGTAAGTAGCAAAATATGAAAGAGGGAAAAAAATATACACTACAGACGACTCCATTTGTTGTACCTACAACTGATGGAAAAGTTATTAAAGAGCATTTTGGTTTGGCAAGTGATGGTAATTCTAACCTTAGTATTGCGCACATGATAGCGCCTGCTGGCTGGAGTGAACCCTTTCAGACACCAGAATTTGATGAATATACCTTTATCATTAAAGGAAAAAAACAATTTATTATTGAAGACGAAACTATAGTTCTAGAAGCTGGACAATCCATAAAAGTAGAAAAACAAACAAGATTGCAATACTCTAATCCATTTGCAGAACCTTGTGAATATATTGCTATATGCTTGCCAGCATTTTCAATAGATTCTGTAAATAGAGAGTAAATTATATGAGTAGTTTCCTTATAAAATCAATAGGCAATGTGTTAAATGCTACAAGTCTAATTTCTTCAAAGTATGCCTCTGAAAAAGCAATAGATTTATTTGCTTCTCCACGAAAAGGACGTTATACTGACGATCAGCGTAAGATTATTCATTCTGCATTTTTTCAAGAGTTTCAATATGATAATTTAGATATCGCAACATATCGATGGGTAGGCAAAGGAAAAAAAATATTACTAGCGCATGGTTGGGAAAGTAATACGTCACGTTGGGAATATATTTTAGAGGATTTAAAAGCTCAAGATTACCACGTTCTAGCATTAGACGCACCTGCTCATGGTCGTTCTGGAGGCAAACAATTTAATGCGGTTCTTTACTCTGAATTTATAAATGTCGTCGCTCAAAATTTTCAGCCCGAAATCATAATAGGGCATTCTGTAGGTGGTATGGCAAGTGTTTTTTGTATGCATAATCATCAATTAACTTCCGTAAATAAAATGGTATTACTTGGTGCACCAGCACATTTTATAGGGGTATTTTCTAGATATAAAACAATGATGGGTTTCAATAATAGGATTTCTAATGGCTTAGATCATATTGTTTTAGAACGCTTTGGTAAACCTGTAGACTATTTTTCTGCAGCTACTTTTACCGAATCTATTGAAGCCAAAGGTTTGATTATTCACGATAAAAAAGACATAATCATCCCTTATGAAGATGCACAATTATTTGCAAGTCATTATAAAAACTCTGAATTGATAACTACTAAAGGTTTTGGACACGGGTTAAAACATACTTCGCTGACTCCACGAATAGTTGAGTTTATAAATAGTTAATCTTTATTGTACTTTTACGACATGTTTGAAGATTTGAAACGCCTTAATAAATACCTCAGTGAAGCAGGTTACTGCTCACGTCGCGAAGCAGATCGTTTAATAGATGCTGGTCGAGTAACCATCAACGATTTGGTACCAGAAATGGGAACTAAGGTGTCTCTTGGAGATATCGTCAAAGTGGATGGAGAAATTATTGGAGGACGTAAAGATGATTTCGTTTATTTAGCCTTTAACAAGCCAATTGGTATTGTTTGTACAACAGATACAAGAGTTGAAAAAGATAATATCATTGACTATATCAATTATCCTAAACGTATATTCCCAATAGGTAGATTAGATAAGCCAAGTGAAGGGTTAATTCTACTGACTGATGATGGAGATATCGTTAATAAAATTCTTAGAGCTAGTAACAATCACGAAAAAGAATACGTAGTTACTGTAGACAAACCTATTTCTCAAACATTTATTGAGCGTATGGCTGGTGGTATTTATATTGAAGACTTAGGCAAACGCACTAAAAAATGCGAGGTTAAAAAAATAGACAAGTTCACCTTTAGTATTATCCTTACCCAAGGTCTAAATAGACAAATTCGTAGAATGTGTGAATATCTTAATTACGAAGTTCAAACATTAAAACGTATTAGAATTATGAATATTAAACTCGATATGCCTCTTGGGAAATATCGTGAACTCACAAAAGAAGAGTTCAAAACTCTAAGTGAATTGATAATTGAATCTAAAAAGACATTCGAGGCAAAACAACAGGTTCAAAGAAGAAACAGACGTTAATTAAATCTTAATTAACAATTGATTTAGATCGATGATCTCTAACTTTAGAACTGATTATTTAATCAATCATTATCAAAATGAAGTCAGTCCTGTCAATAGTGTTTCTAATCACTTTTACGGCTTATTCTCAAAATAATTATTCTGTTTCTGCTACTAACCTTTTTGGATTACCAAATCCTGAAGCCCCAGAACAAATTAAAGATTACCAATCCTTAATAGGAAAGTGCAATTGTAAATCGGTATCTAGAAATCCAGACCAAACTTGGGCTGATTCTGTTGACATGACCTGGGAATGGAAATACATAATGAATGGCATGGCTGTGCAAGATGAAACTATAAAAGCAGATGGCAAACATTCTGGGAGCATACATCAGTTTATTACAGATAGTAGTAAATGGTATGTTCATTATTACGCTTCTGGCTCACCATCAACTAAATTACCGACTTGGGAAGGCAGTAAAACTGAGGATGGTAAAATTGTATTATATCGCAATCAAAAAGCACCAAACGGAATGGAAGGCTGGTTTCGCTTAACGTTCTATGATATTAGTGATCTAGGTTACAAATGGATTGGTGAATGGACGGATAAAACTGAAACTACCACTTTTGCTACATGGAAAATTGATTGCACTAGAGATGCTAAAAACAATTCTGATTTAGATGCCATTAAAAATAATATCAAAGCTTTTTCAAAAGCTTATATGAATAGTGATGTTGAAGCCTTAGCAAATATGTACACAAATGATGGGAAAATTTTTCCAAACAATAGGCAAATTATGTCTGGTAAAACGGATTTAAAAAACTACTGGACTGTTCCTAAGGGTGTGAAAATCCTCCATCACAAAGTAACTCCTTCAGAAATATATATTGAACATAATACAGCCTACGATTACGGTTATTACGAAGGCAAAACTTTCACTAAAGAAAAAAAAGAAGTGTCTTGGCAAGGCCAAGACATAATAGTATGAAAAAAAATAGATGGCGACTGGAAAATATATTTAGACATTTGGAATAACGTTTCAAGTCCGCCAAACTAAATTTAGTAACAGATAATAAAAACAAAAAGATTAATTTTATTGTAGTTGATAATGGTTAAATCAATTTGTTTATAGCTCACTATAACTTAAAGTTTAGTGAGCTTTTTTTTGTTTTATCTTAAAAAGATTATAATAAATAAGTTGTCTGATACGATATTATTAAATGACAAATTGCCAATTAGATCAATCACTTTTTAGTAAATATTTATAATACTAAACCTTAATAACTGGTATTTACTTACTTTAGTTTTAAGCATGCAACAAACACCTTCTTTTGACACTTTGACATCGGTATTTCTATTTGCTGTCGCAATGGGATTTTTTTTGTTTGGCATTTTAATGGTTAATAAGAATAAACGCAATTATCCTATTGCATTTTTAGTATTGTCATTTTCTGCTATTCTATTTTCATATGTATTATATTGGACAAAGTACAATACCATAATCTCTTATTTTAATTCATTTCAATTTATCGGCTATTATTCTACAGGGCCACTTCTGTATTTATACATCCATAAACTATATAATATAAAAATGAAATATTTTGCTCTTCATTTTATACTTACAGTGCTATGGGTTTTTCTAACTTTAGTTATTTGGTGTCGCTACATTTTTGATTACCAGTTTGGATTTAGTCCAATATTTACATTCTTTGCCAATTACATTTTAATTATAAGCCATTTAATGATTTACTTTTTTTTGATTTTAAGGCTCATCAAAAAAAATAATAAAACCGAAACAGAGTTTGAAAAAATTCGCTATTAATGGATAAAAGTTTTACTTACGCTTTACTCAATTTTCTTGGCTTCTTATATCTCATACTATGTATTAGTAAATTTTTCATTTTTTAATAAACAATGGGATTATATGATTTCAATCTCAATGACCATTGCTATTTATACTATAGGTTATTTTGTTTACAAAGAGCCAGAAATTTTTAATGGAGAATTTTTTGCTAATATATTTCTTCCAATAAAGTATAAAAACGAAACTTTTGAAGACCACCTAATTAATGAATTTTACAATAATTTGGTTAATTATATTGAGAATGAAAAACCATTCACTAATAATGAACTCAGACTAGCAAACCTTGCAGATAAAGTTGGTTATTCTGCGCACTTATTATCTAAAGTTATTAATAAAAAATCTGGTAAAAACTTCAATAATTTTATAAATGACTATCGTCTAATAGAAGCTGAAAAATTATTAATAGCTGATAAGAACCACAGTATTAAAACCATTTACTTTAATGTTGGTTTTAACAACAAAGTCACCTTTTATAAGTCCTTTAAAGAAAAACACAACTGTACACCTTCAGAATTTAAAAAAAGTAAACATTTATAATTACAAACTTATTAATTCATATTTTCATGTTACTTAGAGTAGATTTTAAAACTCATCATCATGAAAAAAACGTTAACAGTAATCTTAATATTATTTTTAGTTCTAGGCTCGTTTGCTCAAAACAGTAATCCTTATCAACCAGACTTTAGAAATAAAAAATATAAGAAGGTTATAGAGACGGCTAAAAAACAGCTAAAAACTAATCCAAAAAGACTCAATGGCTAATTACTATATGGGTTATAGTTATGCCAATTTAAATCAGCATAAAAAAGCTATTAAGAATTTTAAAACTGCAAAAATCAATGGCTTAAAAGGGCCTTTTGTAGTATTAAGACTAGCACAAAGCTATACTGCAGATAAACAAACAGAAAAAGCTTTCTCACAACTAAAGATATTAGATAGTTTAAACGTAGGGTTTTATAATCAACTAGACCAACCTGCTTTCGACCCGTTAAAAGATGATTCTCGGTTTAAAAAAATTAAAAACAATATGTACAAACGTGCTAACCCTTGCAAGTTTGATAATAATTATAGAAAATTTGATTTTTGGTTAGGTGAATGGGATGTCTATTCTCAAAATCAAAAAATTGCAGAAAGTAGTATCACAATAACCAATGGAGATTGTGGCATCTTAGAAAACTGGAGACCAAATGGGAGTAATGGAGGTAACTCAATTAGTTATTATGATTCCTCTAACAAAAAATGGAAACAAAATTGGGTTGCCGGTGGAGGTGTAAGCCATTATGAAGAACCAAAACAATATAGTACTGGAGACATGCAATTGATTGCTAAAGGCAACGGTCCTTGGTATCGAATGGTTTATACTTTTAATGAAACTGAAGATACTGTTAGGCAAACACAAGAAGTCAGTAATGACAAAGGAAAAACATGGACTTTAGCTTTTGATGGCTTATATAAAAGAAAACAAAAAGATTAATTTTATTGTAGTTGATAATGGTTATATCGATTTTTTTATAGCTTACTAAAACCTAGTGTTTTGGTAAGTTTTTTTATTTTATCTTTAAACTCTAAATGAACCAAATATTATGACCAATTTATCGCCCTTTCATTTAGCTATTCCTGTAGACAATTTATCTAAATGCAGAAATTTCTATACTAACACTTTAAACCTAGATGAAGGTAGAAGTAGTGACCATTGGGTAGATTATGATTTTTTCGGTCATCAATTAGTTATTCATTATAAATCTAAAACAAAGGAAGATTCACACACTAATGCTGTAGATGGGAAAGCTGTTCCTGTACCTCATTTTGGAGTTGTGCTCGACTGGGATGTATTTCATCAATTTGCTGAGGAATTAAAATCTAAAGACATTCAATTTATTATTGAACCCTATATTAGATTTGAAGGACAATTGGGAGAACAAGCAACGATGTTTTTTAATGATCCATCTGGTAATGCATTAGAATTTAAGGCTTTTAAAGATAAGGGTCAGTTATTTGCTAAATAATTTTCGTCTTTTTTCTGAAAGATAGAATGATAAATAAATAATTAGAAATAATGGAATTATTATTAATTGCACTACTAATATATAGTAAGGCCATTCACCAAAATAATCTAAAACTGATGCTGATTTAGGCTTTTTTCTTAAATAAAAATAATTGGCATCTAAAAGATAATTTAGCCCTATCATAAGCACCACATATAACTGAAGTGCTAAAAAAGATTTAAAGACACTTTTTAAAACGGGTTTCATTTTAAAAACAAAAATGAAGTAAAAGATGCTGAAAACTACCAATCGCAACAGAATTTTGAGCGATATTAAGTAGTTGCATAACCAAAATATAGATTATCTATTATGCTTTCTATGTTGCTCTCTTGCCAAAAGCGTATTCTTTAATAACATAGCAATTGTCATAGGTCCTACTCCACCAGGCACTGGTGTAATAAAGCTTGCTTTCTTACTTACGTTTTCAAAATCTACATCACCAGTAATATAATAGCCCTTCTCTGAGTCATTTGGTACACGAGTAATACCAACATCGATAATAACAACCTCATCTTTAACCATTTCTACTTTTAAAAATTTCGGAATTCCTAATGCAGAAATTATAATATCTGCTTGAGAGGTAATTTGAGTAATATTCTTGGTATGACTATGAGTTAACGTCACCGTTGAATTTCCAGGAAATCCTTTACGACCCATTAAAATACTCATTGGACGACCAACAATATGCGATCTACCAATAACAACTGTATGTTTCCCTTTTGTTTCAACTCCATAACGATCTAAAAGCTCTAAAATCCCAAAAGGAGTAGCAGGAATAAATGTTGACATATCTAATGCCATTTTCCCAAAATTCATGGGATGAAAACCATCAACATCTTTATCTGGATTCACAGCCATTAATACTTTCTGCGTATTAATCTGTGGTGGAAGTGGTAACTGAATAATAAAACCATCTATATCGTCATTATTATTCAATTCTTCAATTTTATCTAATAGTTCTATTTCACTAGTAGTATTAGATAACCGAACCATAGTAGATTCAAATCCTATACGCTCACAGGCTCTAACTTTACTTCCAACATAGGTTAAACTAGCACCATCATTACCAACAATAACTGCAGCTAAATGGGGTACTTTCTCACCATTAGCTTTCATTAGTTTAACTTCTTCAGCAATTTCATTTTTAATGTCATTACTTACTTTTTTTCCGTCTAAAATTGTCATCTATTGGTAGTATTTATTAAATCTTATGTGTCTATCTTGGCATATTTTTCATGGCCTGCATCATACGTTTTCCGCCTCCACCTTGCATCATTTTCATCATTTTACTCATTTGTGTAAACTGTTTCAATAATTGATTTACTTCTTGTACTGATGTACCAGAGCCTTTACCTATTCGCTTTTTACGACTAGAATTAATAATTGAAGGATTAGAACGCTCAGCTGGAGTCATAGAATGTATTATGGCTTCAATACCTTTAAAAGCATCATCGTCTATATCAACACCTTTCATCATTTTTCCTGCGCCTGGTATCATACCAATTAAATCTTTCATGTTACCCATCTTCTTGATTTGCTGAATCTGTTTCAGAAAATCATCGAATCCAAATTGATTTTTAGCAATCTTCTTTTGTAGTTTCCTTGCTTCTTCTTCATCAAACTGCTCTTGCGCACGTTCAACAAGAGATACAACGTCACCCATTCCTAAAATACGATCTGCCATACGTGATGGATAGAACACATCAATAGCCTCCATCTTTTCACCAGTTCCAATAAACTTAATAGGTTTATTAACTATCGACTTAATAGAAATAGCAGCACCACCTCTAGTATCACCATCTAATTTGGTTAGAATTACACCATCAAAATTTAATATATCATTAAAAGCTTTAGCTGTATTGACTGCATCTTGTCCTGTCATAGAGTCTACAACAAACAATGTCTCTTGTGGTTGAATAGCTTTATGAATGTTTGATATTTCAGTCATCATGGCTTCATCTACAGCTAAACGACCAGCAGTATCAATAATGACTACATTATGACCATTAGCTTTAGCATGAGCAATACCAGCTTGTGAAATTGCAACAGGATCATTATTTCCTCTGTCACTAAAAACCTCAACACCGATTTGGTCACCAACAACATGTAACTGATCAATCGCAGCCGGACGATATACATCACAAGCAACTAATAAAGGTTTCTTTGTTTTCTTATTTTTAAGATAATTAGCCAATTTACCTGAAAAGGTGGTCTTACCAGAACCTTGTAAACCAGACATTAAAATAATACTTGGAGTTGAAGCGAGGTTAAGACCTTCTGCATCACCACCCATAAGTTCGGTCAACTCATCTTTAACGATTTTAACCATTAATTGACCTGGTTGTAGTGTCGTTAATACATTTTGACCTAAAGCTTTTTCTTTAACTCTATTAGTAAATTCTTTTGCAATTTTAAAGTTAACATCGGCATCTAAAAGCGCACGTCTTACTTCTTTTAATGTCTCTGCCACATTTACTTCCGTAATGCTCCCATGACCTTTTAAAACATGTAACGCTTTATCTAACTTATCACTTAAATTATTGAACATAATCTCATCTCTTTTAGAAGTTGCAAATTTATGAAATTACAAGAGATAAACGAATTGGATATTTATAAATATCTGGCCTATTATATTTGAATATAATAAAAAGAAAAGAGTCGCATTACGGTAAGCGACTCTTTTCATCAACTAAACTTACTAAAATTACTAACTTTCAGCGGGTTTTCTTCTTATTCACAATTTCTTTCTAATACTAAAATATCATCTCCTCTATGAAGTTCTAAGCGATCTGTTTCACATTCAACCACTAACCATTCTCCGGTTATTGCTTGAATATTTGGTCCAGCAACATTTGAAAATGATACTACAACACCAACACTAGATTGAGATGTTGACCAAGTGGCATCTATTGTTTGAGAATCAGTATATATTACTACGATTTGGCTATTAGCTTCGAAATGAAAATTCCACTCCATTAGATTGTCACTTCCATTGTAGTTTACAGCATTCCAGATACATTCTAACAAGAAGGCATCTACATCCTCTTCAGAACACTCTGCTTGACTACAATCTTCTAACAATAATAGAATGGGAAATACTTGGAATTGATTATCTATTTCAACTTTTACATAAATGGTCTGCTCAATAGCAATGTTTGTATATGCTTCTGGATTTGCAATAGGATTTGCACCATCCTCAGCATCTGCTAGAGTTTCGTGATACGTTACAACATTAGCACTAGGTGTACAATTTGCAAATGCAATGGTTAAATTAAATATTTCAAATCCATCATTTCCTTCATCACACAATTCAATGACGGCATCAAAGCTTTCAAAACACTCAAACATATTACATTCAAAGGCATTAAGGTAAATACTAAATACTTCGAAATTTCCACTCTCTGCTTCTATTCTTAGATAGACTTGCCCACTTGTAGATACGTAAGATTCTGTATTTGATATCGCACCAACATTTGCTTCTGCATCTGGTAAAGAGATATGAAACGATGGTATATAACTCTCTATACAATCGGTTAAACCTATTGTATTTGCACTTATATTAAACTCGGCTTCTTCTGCATCATTAGCACATTCTACCAATTCATAATCACTAAAACAATTAAACACATCTTCATCATTTTGGCAATATTGTTCTAAAACAATTACTGTATTCTCTTTAACTATCGTTATATAATCATCATTACACTCTACAATTAACCAATCTCCTTCAAGGTCTTCTTGAAAAGCCGTTAATTCAGATATTGTAAGAATGATTCCTTCATTATTAGCGGTTAAGCTCCAGTAACCACCTATTGCTGATACTGCCAATCCTTCAGGAAGTAATAATTCTCCATTGGCATTAAAAACCATTTGGTAATTATCATAAGCATCCATCTCATTAGAGAAATCCCAAGGACACTCTTGTAAAATACTACTAATATCTGTAATTGAACAATCTAAATCATCTTCACAATCTTGTTCAAAAAACAATCCTGTCCCTTCTACTGTAAGATGCTCAAACTTTAATTCATTATCATCACATTCTATGACTAACCAATTTCCATATTGTTGCTCATAATAATAAAATGAAGCAATATTAAGTTCTAGCCCATTATCTGTTTCAGAAAGCTCCCAAGTTGTTGTATTCGGCTGATCAGTAATTCCGTCTATAACTAAAATCCCATCATCACTAAAAGTGAAAATATATGGTCCATCCAAATCGTCTAGGTTATCATTTATATATAAAAATACTTCCCAAGGGCATTCTACAAGATTCAATGTGATTTCTTCTTCTTCACAACCCTCCTCTTCATCATCATCGCAATCATCTTCTGCAGATGCTATTGCTTCAGCTAATGCTTCGTTAGAATCCACTTCAAGAGTTTCCCCATCTGCAAATTCTAGTATTACTGGATAATTTAAACTTACTATCAATACATTTTCGTCTTCTTCTAAATCTTCGAAAAACTCATAAAGTGCTTCGTCATTTTCAATAATTATAGTATCTATTAGGTTAAATTCTGAATTAAATACTGAAAAATAAATAGGATATACAAAGTCAACACATTCAATAAAATCATCTTCTTCTTCACATGTATTAATGTAGCTAGCAAGTTGATCTTCATTTTCAATTACTAACTCTGTATAATCACTAAATATTAAAGTAATTGGGAAAACAAAATCTAAAAAATCATCGTCATCGTTTAAATCGTTAAACAAATCTTCTAATTGCTCTAAATCATCTTCGGTCTCTATGACTATTGTAATATCACTTATAACAATTGTTACTGGTAATTCAACTGAAAAGCAACTAGACCCATCTAATATATTATCTGCAGCTCCATAATTTGCTGTTGTATTACTAATTAACATTCCTAAAGTAGAATTAGGATCAATAGTTTCTTGTAGATCTGGATTATTGATTTCCGTAGCTTCATCTTGACAGGCTGTAAAGCTTAAAAGGGCAAAAAGGAAGAAAACTAGTAGGTAATTATTTTTCGTTTTCATGATTCTGTTGATTCAATTGATTTATTATAAAACAGCCTTCCCTTTTAATTTCCTACCTAATTCTTAAAAAAATTATTTATAATTTGTAGCGCTTATAAAAAGCCATGAGTAAAAACTTGCAAGAAAATATTTGTGAATCAAAATTATTTGAGCGCTTGTATAAAAAACATGCGAAAAATCTTCATGACTTTCTGTATTATAAGTTTGGCGAACATTTAAACCCTCAAGACAAAGTCCAAGAAGCCTTTATTAAACTTTGGCAAAATTGTGGTAAAATTGCACCTTCAAAAGCAAAAAGTTATCTATTTACCACAGCAAATAACTTAATGCTAAATGCAGTAGCACATCAAAAAGTTGTTTTAAAATATCATAAACAACCACAAAAGCATGCTACAAATGAATCACCCGAATTTGTGTTGCAAGAAAAAGAATATTACGAAAAACTTCAAAATGCAATTGCAAATTTAACTGAAGCACAACGTGTTGCCTTTTTGCTAAATAGAGTTGAAGGAAAACGATTTAAAGAGATAGCTGAGTTATTAAATATTTCTACCAAAGCCGTAGAAAAACGTATTTACGGAGCTTTAAAAAAATTACGACAAGAGATTAATGAACTATAACATATATAGAAAAGGTAGGAGAAATTACAATAGAGCTGTTATATAGATGAAGTTATATTATGAATAGAGAGGAACTTATAAAAAAATGGTTAGATCATAACCTAAATACTGAAGAGCAAAAAGCTTTTGAACAATTAGAAGATTATAAAGAATTAATCTTAATGGATACCGCTTTTAAAGATTTTAAAGCTCCAGACTTTTCTATTGAGGGTAATTTTACAACCTTAAAACCTCAACTTAAAAATAAATCAACGCAATGGTTAAAGCCTTTAATGAGAATAGCAGTAGTATTAGCTTTAGGTTTTAGCATTTACTACTATACAACAACTTTAAATACAGAGTTTAACACCAACATTGCACATCAAACAACCATTACTCTACCAGATGCATCAACGATTGATCTCAATTCTAATTCGTTTTTAACATTCAATAAAAATAAATGGAGCTCTAGCAGAGAAGTAAAATTAAATGGAGAAGCTTTTTTTAAAGTTGCTAAAGGGCAAAAATTCGATGTGATTACTAAAGATGGAATTATAACTGTTTTAGGTACACAGTTTAATGTAAAGCAACGAAAATCTTACTTTGAAGTCAATTGCTATGAAGGCTTAGTGGCAGTTACTCATAATAATAAAACCGTAAAATTATACCCAGGATTTACATTCAGAATTATAGATGGGAAACTACTTGCTCAAGAAAAAGAAAACGCTGCGCAACCAAGTTGGTTGCGTGGTGAAAGTAGCTTTAAGAGTGTACCTCTAAAATATGTCATTTCAGAATTTGAAAATCAATATAGTTTAAAAATAGATTCTGATAATATTGATACATCTCGTCTGTTCACCGGAAGTTTTACGCACAAAAATTTAGATTTAGCATTGCAGTCTGTTACAATACCTTTAAATTTAAGCTACAGCAAATCAGAAAAATCTATCTTACTAAAGCGTGAATAAACGATTACGAAGTTTAGTTTTCTATATTCTAATTATTGCCTTTTGTAACCTAACTTTTAGTCAGAACCAAGAGGAAAAACAACCAATTGCCCAAATTTTAAGTCAATTAGAAACTCGTTATAATATTAAGTTTTCTTTTGAGACTAAAACCATTGAGAATATTTCCATTGCACCATTATACCCGGAGTTGTCCTTGGAACAAGCTCTCAATCAATTGAAACTTGTGACTCAACTTAATTTTGAAGTTTTAAGCGATCGTTTTATAACGATTACTCCAAAGCAAATATCCAATACTAGTGACACAATTCAACAACTTGAAGAAGTCGTGGTTAACAACTACCTTACAAAAGGAATTTCTAAAACGAACAACGGAACTATTGAAGTTAACACGAAAACATTCAATATTTTACCAGGACTAATTGAACCAGATGTTCTACAGATTGTACAAAACTTACCAGGTATTACTAGTGTAGATGAACGTATTTCTAATATTAATGTTAGAGGAGGTACTAATGATCAAAATCTAATTCTATATGAAGGCATAAGAATGTACCAAACTGGTCATTTCTTTGGGTTAATTTCTGCCTTTAATCCTTATTTATCTGAAAATATTAGTGCTTCAAAAAATGGCACAAGTGCTAAGTACGGAAACGGCGTCTCTAGCACTATATCAATAAAACATCAAGATGATTTAGATCAAAAATTTAATGCAGGAATAGGTGGTAATCTTTTAAGTACAGATGGTTTTACTAAAATCCCATTATCACCAAAAACAGAATTACAATTGTCTGCCAGACGTTCGTATACAGATATCCTGGCTTCAACTACATACGACTCATATTTTGATCGTATTTTCAATGATTCAGAATTAAATGCATCAAACAATATTAATACGCAATTGTCTTTAGATGAACGCTTTTTATTTTACGATTTTAACGCTAAATTTTTATACGATATAGATAAAACATCAAAGCTACGTATCAATCTTCTTAATATTTATAATAATTTAGATTACAATCAGGTATTTGTTAATTCAGATAACAATTTTCAATCTACAAGAAGTGATTTAAAACAAGTGAGCTATGGAATAAGTAGCACCTATTCTAAGTTATGGAACAATAAGGTTAATACTGCAGTTCAAGTTTATTATTCTAACTACGACTTAGATGCGGAGAATAATAATATTACCAATTTTCAACGTCTAATTCAGGAAAATAAAGTTGAAGATTATGGTATTAGGCTAGATATTTCTAATGTGTTTAGCGATAATGCTAAATTCAACGGAGGTTATCAATTTAATGAAGTTGGTGTTACCAATATTGAAGATGTTATTAACCCTGATTTTACAAGTTTAATAAAAGAAATAATAAGAACTCATGCCATTTTTGGTGAAATTGAATGGTACTCAAATACACGAAACACATATATTAGGTTTGGGTCTAGAATTAATTATTTTGGAAAACTAGCAGAGTTTTTAATAGAGCCAAGATTTACTATCAATCAAAAATTTTGGGACCATTTTAGGCTAGAGATTCTAGGAGAACTAAAGAGTCAATCTATTATACAAATCATTGATTTACAACAAGACTTTTTTGGCATAGAAAAACGACGTTGGCAATTAGCAAACGCTGATGATGTTCCTTTGATAACTAGTGAACAAGTTTCTATAGGTTTAAGCTACAACCAAAATAATTTATTAGTGTCTTTAGAAGGATATTATAAAGGTGTAAATGGTATTACCGCTCGTAGCCAAGGTTTTCAAAATCAGTTTCAATTCACCAATGATATTGGTTCATATACAGTAAAAGGTATTGACTTTTTAATCAATAAACGCTTTAATAATTTTAGTACATGGTTGAGTTATTCTTTTAGTAAAAATGATTACCAATTTGAGGTTTTAAATAATGGTAATGCTTTTCCTAACACATTAGATTTAAGACATGTTGCAAATGCGTCTTTAACTTACAATTTAGATAATTTCAAAGTTGGCTTTGGTGTGAACTGGCATTCTGGAAGACCTTATACTAATCCTTCTGACACGCAAACCACAACTAATTCAAATATAGAATATGAGTCGCCCAATAGCTCTAGACTTAATGATTATTTTAGAGCTGATATCTCGGCCATCTACAATTTTAAATTTTCTAAAAAAATAAAGGCGGAAGTAGGAGCTTCAATTTGGAATATTTTTAACCAAAAGAACTTTATTAATAGGTATTATACGTTCGATTCGGATGATTCTATTATTGAAATTGATAATCGCTCGTTAAAATTTACACCAAATTTAAGTTTTAGAATAAGCTTCTAATCCAAAGATTTATTGTTTCATTGTAATGTTTTAAACATAAAGTAATAATGACAGAACAAAAGCTATATAAACTCAGGTTTCCGATCGGAGAATTTGAAAAACCTAATACGATTTCCTCACAACAAATTAAACAATGGATTAATGATATTGAAAATTTACCAAAGGCAATAGAAGCTGTAACAAATAACCTAAGTGAAGAGGAACTTAATTATAAATACAGGCCAGAAGGTTGGACAATTAAACAGGTAGTGCACCATTGTGCTGATAGTCATATTAACAGTATTATTAGATTTAAGTTGGCATTAACTGAAGACACTCCAACTATTAGGCCTTATTTTGAAGATCGTTTTGCTCAACTAATTGACTATTCAGAACCTATTGATATTCCGCTTTCCATTTTAAAAGGCATACACAAAAAGCTAGGTATACTTTTAAAGAATTTTGACCAAAAGGATTTAAAACGCGAATTTGTTCATCCTGAACATGGTAAACATTTTTCCCTAGAAGAAACTATTGGCACATATGCATGGCATAGCAATCATCATTTAGCGCATATTAAACAAGCCTTAAAATACAAGGGAAGTTTTAATTAAAAAAACTAAATCCTTATTTGTAACATAACAAATAAGGATTTAGAATATAACGGTTCTACTTAATTAAAAGTCATTAGGGTTTACCGTTTTCTAGGTTTGCTTTTTCTCTTTGCTTCTGCTTTTCAATACTCTTCCTTATCTTATTTATAGCAGATTCTATAGATTTATCAGGCTCAATCAAATTGTATTCTCCCCAAAAATTTGGATCTGAAAATCCTGAAATTGCATCCGTAATAATTACAGATGGTCTAAGTCTATCTCTATTTCTAATGGTCTTATCCGCTCCATTAATCTCCCAATCCGTTACTGCCATCTCACTAGTTAATGTGTAGACTTTATTAAATAATTCACGCTTTTTATTTATTTTAAATTTCAAACTTAAGTTAGAATAGCTGTAATACCATTTTCCACCTTTAGCTTTGTAGTCAACTCTATAATTTGCATCTAATGGATATACCACAATACTACTCGGTTTCTTTTTAACTAACAGGTTCTTTGTCTTATTCTTATTGCTAACATCTAGAGCATATTTAGCACTAACTAGGGCTAACGATTCCACGTCTATAAACAACTTTCCGATGTAATTAATATTTAAACCATTATTCTTAGGACTAAAATTTACCACATAAACATTTCTATTATTTATGGTTGAAGGCTCATCAAAAGAAAAATTGTAACTTCTTATGGTCTCATCGGTAAAAATATATTCTGGATATTTCATAAT